>CALCUQ010000030.1 GCA_937906795.1 uncultured Bacteroidales bacterium
GCACAATTGCTTTTGTTTTTGGTGTGATGGCCTGTTCTATCTTTTGCGGCGAGATGTTGAATGTATCCCAGTCAACATCTACCAGAACTGGCGTAAGACCAAGTAACGCAATCACTTCTGCGGTTGCAACGTATGTAAAAGCTGGAACTATTACCTCATCTGAGGGTTTAAGATTCAGGGCCATAAAAGATATTTGCAAAGCATCTGTTCCATTGGCACAAGTAATTGCATTACTTACACAATGGAATTTTGCCAAATTTTCCGCAAATTCTTTAACTTTGGCACCACTTATGAATTGTGTAGTATTTATTACGTGTTGTATTGAGGTATCAATCTCATCTTTTATCCTGAGATACTGACCACCTAAATCAACCATTTTAATATTCATAATAATCAATATTTTAATACAAAGATAATGGAAAAAAGGAAAACATATGTTACAGTAACAATATTGTTTATAACATACATTGCGTTGGTGTTCTTTTGCTGCCTGTACAATTTTAGCAATACCAATCTGGATATTTCCAAGTACTTCCTGGGAATAAGATTAGACAGATATGTCCATTTTACAATGTTTTTCCCTTATCCTTTTGTGGCATGGCTGTTTATCAATTACAATAGTCTCACTAAGGGATTATGCAGATACTCCTTTACCATTATCATTTTGTCGGGACTATCACTTGCAGCAATAGCAGAGAGTCTGCAAAGTCTTATTACAGAAAACCGCTCTTCTGACTATTTTGATTATCTGGCAAATAGTCTGGGAATCTTATCTGCCTGTTGCATTATTGCCATATTCAAAAATCAAATAAAAGCAATATACGATTTCTTTTTTGCTAAAAAATGGAACAAAAAATAATAGACTGCCATATTTTGGTCTGACAGTCTATTATTCACATTTATTTCTTTGCACTACTTTTTAAGAATATCCAGGCTTCTTTTAATAAAATCACTCAATTCTTTTCCTTTAAGCATGTTATTTGAAAGAAGTGCAAGATCAACAACCTGATGCAAAAGAGTATTTTCTGCAGCAAATTTCTCCATAACAACTTTTCTGTCGTTATTTATCTGCTCAATCTCTTTACTGAATTTCTCCTTCTCATCTTTATCAGCAGTTGATACCTCCTCTGGTTTCTGATCTTTAATTCTCTCCTCCACAACTTTAAGGCTCTTGTCTGCAATACTCATCTTATTCTCCAATGTTGCAACCTCAGAAGCTGTCTGACTCTCCAAATCGTTCATAATTGATTTGATAAGAGGATTTTGGCAGTTTAAAGTAATATTATAAGATTCAGGCATAGTACCATAGAAATTCATACCACCACCTAAAGCACTCATCTCTCTGTATCTGCGCATAAACTCAGATTGAGTGATTACAATTGGAGAAGAATTCTCTCCCAGATTATCAACTTGCACGTGGTAGTGTGCACCCTTAGGTAAAGCAGACTCAAAAGCCCATCCCAAATCTTTCTCCAAGCCCTCTTTAAGTACAGGTTTCTCTCTATCTTCTTTTTGAATAAGGTTATCTATACTATCAGCATCAACTCTAACAAATGTTGAATCTTTAAATTTAGTCTCAAGAAGATTTACAAAGTGTGCATCCAGTTGGCTATCAAAAACAAGCACTTGGTAACCTTTATCTTTAGCCTGCTCTATATAAGCATATTGTGCTACAGGATCTGTAGTGTAAAGATAAACCAGTTTCTTGTTCTTGTCAGTTTGGTTTGGCTCAATAATAGCTTTAAACTCCTCGTATCCGTAATATTTGTCCTCAACACTCTTGAACAAAGCAAATTTCACTGCTTTATCATAGAACTTCTCATCTGAAAGCATTCCATATTCAATGAACAATTTAAGATTATCCCATTTTTCAATAAAACTCTCTTTCTCAGTTCTTGAAATTTCATCCAGTCTGTCTGCAACCTTCTTGGTAATATATGTAGAAATTTTCTTTACATTTGAATCACTCTGAAGATAACTTCTTGATACATTCAACGGAATATCCGGAGAATCAATAACACCATGCAATAGAGTTAGAAAATCTGGAACAATATTCTCTACAGAATCTGTAACAAACATCTGATTACAATACAATTGTATCTTGTTTTTAGATATCTCCATTCTATCTTTAATCTTAGGGAAATACAATATTCCTGTTAGATTAAATGGATAATCCACATTAAGATGAATATGGAATAAAGGCTCATCCTGCATTGGATACAACTTTCTGTAAAAATCCATATACTCCTCTTTTGAAATTTCAGAAGGAGTTTTAGCCCATAACGGAGCTGAATCATTTACAATTTTATCCTTGTCGGTATCAACATATTTACCATCTTTCCACTCTTGCTCCTTACCAAATGCAATTGGGATTGGCATAAATTTGCAATACTTGTTCAACAACTCATTTATCTTTGAATTGCTTGCAAACTCTTTTGACTCATCATCAAGATAAAGAACTATCTCTGTACCCCTATCATTTTTCTCAATCTCCTCCATAGTATACTCTGGAGAACCATCACAGCTCCATTTAACAGCCTTAGCTCCCTCTTTCCAAGATAAAGTCTTAATCTCCACCTTCTTAGAAACCATAAAAGAAGAATAGAAACCCAATCCAAAATGACCAATAATACTATTAAGCTGATCTTTATATTTCTCTAGGAATTCTCCAGCACTAGAAAATGCAATCTGATTGATATATTTATCAACCTCCTGCTCTGTCATACCAATACCTCTATCAATGATAGTTAAAGTATTTTCCTTATCGTCAGCTTTGATTTGAATAGTTAAATCACCAAGCTCTCCTTTAAACTCTCCAATATTGGCAGCTGCTTTTAATTTTTGAGTTGCATCTACCGCATTTGCAACCAATTCTCTTAAAAAAATCTCATGATCAGAATAAAGGAATTTCTTTATTACCGGAAAGATATTCTCAGTAGTTACTCCTATTTTACCTTGTGCCATAATATTATATAATTTTAATTTACAGTATAAATGTCTTTGACAGACATATCAAGTACGGCAAAGTATATACCAAAAATAAATACTGACTATTTGGCAGAATAATGCTATTTATACAAATCTTACCTAGAGTGTAATTATAAGATGAAAAAATATGAGAAAACTATTCATTACACTCACATTACTTTTAACATTCACATCACTAAGTATTGCACAAAACCTTAACACAAAAGGTGATGAGATAATAGGTGAATACCTGACAGATAGAGGAGGCAAAAAAAGTAAGGTACGTGTCACAAAAGAAAAAGACGGCACATATACAGCACAAGTATTCTGGGTTGAGCAGCCATATGACAAAAATGGCAACAAAAGGAAAGATGTTAAGAATCCCGACAAAAGTTTACGTAATGTAGATATTGACCAGGTTGTTATAGTAAAAGGTCTGAAATATGATTCAGAAGACAAAGAATGGTCTGGTGCAAAAATATATAATCCATCAAAAGGAATTAGAGTTAATGCTACAGCTAAATTTGAAACAAAAGAAAAATTAAAACTCAGAGGGACAATACTGGGAATAGGAACCACTCTTTACTGGCAGAAAATCAAATAATAAACTGATAAAATATCAAATAGGCTGAGGTAAATTGATTTGCCTCAGCCTATTATTTATTAATATATATTAACCTGTAGAACGCACTCCAGGGTACCAACCCTACCAAAACCAAAGGGGTTGGCCACCAAAATCCTGCATAGAACACCCTCCAAGGTGCCAACCATAATGAAAGAAAAGAGTATCAGACAAATGCAAAGCAATTCAGAAAAAGTCTTGGTCCACGCAGACGT
>CALCUQ010000031.1 GCA_937906795.1 uncultured Bacteroidales bacterium
GATTATTTTTCAGATGAGCGTGACTGGCTTCTTACCGAAAGTGCTGTGGGTGATAATCTTATAACATTCCCATTTATAGAGGATGTTATAAGGGCCAATAAAATGATAAAAGTGATTAGAAGTACCTCTCCAAGAGAATTGTATATGTCTTCCAAATTGCTTTCGGAGTATATAAGGACAAATATTGTTGAATCCAAGAGCTCCGTTTGGATTGCTCAGCGAAATGGTCGTACCAAAGATGGTATTGATGTTACTGAACAAGGATTGCTTAAGATGTTTGATATGAGTGGGGAGGGGGATTTTGCAAAAGATTTCTCAAATCTTAATATAATGCCAACTTCAATTTCATATGAGTTTGAGCCATGTGATGTATTAAAGGCTGTTGAGTTGAATATTAAAAAGAGGCAGAAATATATTAAAGGTAAGGATGAGGATTTGAATAGTATCATTACTGGTATCATGCAGTTTAAGGGAAATGTGCATTTTAGTTTTAATGAGCCTCTTACAGAGGATGAAATAGCATCTGCAGCAAGTTTGGATAGTAATGAAAAGTTTAAGGCTCTTGCACTTATAATAGACAAGAAGATAAATTCAAACTTTAAATTGTGGAAAAACAACTATATTGCATATGATATCCTTAATAGTTCAAATGAATTTGAGAATATGTATTCCCAAAAGGATAAAGAGGATTTCTTGAGTTATGTTGGTTTTAAAATGCAGTCTGTTGAGGATTGTGTGGAAGAAGTGGAGCAAATATTCTTGTCTATATATGCTAATCCTGTGGTAACCAGAAAAAATATTGGTCTATAGAAGAAGATGATTCAATATAAATAAATGAAAAAGGTTGGACCGATAATTTGATCCAACCTTTTTTTATTGTGTTTGGCTTATTTTCTGTAATCGTAGAATCCAACACCTGTTTTTCTTCCTAACAAGTTAGCTCTAACCATTTTTCTAAGAAGTGGGTGAGGTCTGTATTTTGTGTCACCAAACTCGTTGTATAGAACCTCCATAATTGCAAGGCATACATCTAGTCCAATCAAATCAGCCAATGCCAAAGGACCCATTGGGTGGTTTGCACCAAGTTTCATAGCCTCGTCAATCTCTTCTTTAGTAGCTACGCCGTCTGCGTAAATACCAATACCCTCGTTAACCATAGGGATAAGGATTCTGTTTACAACAAAACCAGGAGCCTCGTTAACGCTAACTGGAGTTTTGCCAATTTGTTTAGATACTTCAACGATTTTTGCATGTACCTCGTCAGATGTAAGCTGGCCTTTGATAACCTCTACAAGTTTCATCATTGGAACTGGGTTGAAGAAGTGCATACCAATAACATTTTGTGGACGAGTTGTGTATGAAGCAACTTGAGTAATTGACAATGATGATGTGTTTGTTGCTAAAATAGCCTCTGGTTTGCAGATGGCATCCAAAGTTTTGAAGATCTCTTCTTTGATAGCCATATCCTCGGCCACTACCTCTACTACCAAATCTACATCTGCCAAATCCTCGTATACTTTAGTATCTTTGATTCTTGCAAGAGTTGCATCTCTGTCTGCTGCCTCCATTTTGCCTTTTTCAACCATTTTGGCAAGGCTTTTCTCAATAGATGCATGTGCTTTTGCTAGAGAAGCGTCTGAACGACCTTTAATAATTACATCGTGACCTGCAACTGCAAAAGTTTGGGCAATTCCATTACCCATTGTGCCGTTTCCAACAACTGCTACTTTCATGATTTTTTAATTTTAAAAGGTTTATTATTTGTTTTTAAATTCTGGTGCTTTTTTGTTAAGGAAAGAACTCATTCCCTCTTTCTGATCTTCACTGGCAAAGCATAGTCCAAATAGATTTGCTTCAATTGCAATAGCTGTATCAATATCTACCTGGCAACCGGTGTTGATAGCCTCTTTACTGTATCTTACTGCTATAGGGGCTTTTGAAGCTATTTTTTGAGCCATAGCCATTGCTTGCTCCATTAGTGCTTCTGGTTCTGCCAATTTGTTTACCAAACCAATTCTGTATGCCTCGTCGGCTGAGATAATATCTGCGGTATAAATAAGTTCTTTTGCTATGCCCATTCCTACAATGCGTGGTAATCTTTGTGTGCCTGAGAATCCAGGGGTGATTCCCAATCCAACTTCTGGTTGTCCGAATTTAGCCTTTACTGAGGCAATTCTTATGTCGCAAGCCATAGCAAGTTCGCAACCTCCGCCTAATGCAAATCCGTTCACTGCTGCAATAACAGGAACTTTCAGTTGCTCGATTTTTCTGAAAACTGCAGCTCCTTGCTCTCCAAATGCTTTTCCTTCTGCTGCGTTCATTGTGCTCATTTGTGAGATGTCTGCACCTGCAACAAAAGCTCTGCCTTCTCCGGTAAGGATTACAGCTTTAACTGTGTTGTCTGCCTGGATCTGGGTAAATGCATGGTCCAGTTCGCTCAATACTGTTGTGTTTAGAGCGTTCATTGCTTGAGGATTGTTGATTTTTACAATACAGATATCCTCGTTTCTTTCAATTATAAGTTTAGTGTATTCCATTATGTTGTTTTGGTTTATGTCTAATTTTGATATTCCGGTGTTTTTTTAGGTTAACGCGGAATTCTCTATGGTTTTAATGATAATAAAAGTTAAATTTGTATTAAAATTTTATTCTCACAAATGTACGAATATTGATTGAATTTATTAAATAAAATAGACTAAAAATTTATTAAAAATTATAACACTAATGTTATTTGAAATGATATTTTATTTATTTAAATTTGCCTTCTGATAAGTACTGTGCTAAAAAAGTACCTATAAAAACGTAAATTTTAACAAAAATAATAATGAACAAAAGAATTTCTTTGCAAGATGCTGTTTCTAAAGTTAAAGACGGCATGACAGTTATGGTGGGTGGTTTCTTAGCTGCCGGAAGTCCTATTGCTATTCTTGATGAATTGGCAAAAAGTGGTGTAAAGGATCTTACCCTTATTTGTAATGACACTGCATACGCAGAAGTTGCACATGGTAAATTGATTACTAACAAGCAAGTTAAAAAAGTTATTGTTTCACACATTGGTACTAATCCTAATACAAGTGAGCAAATGAACTCAGGCGAGTTGGAAATTGAGTTTTGCCCACAAGGAACTCTAGCTGAAAGAATTCGTGCTTATGGTGCAGGTTTGGGCGGAGTTTTGACAACTACAGGTTTAGGTACTGTTGTTGCAAATGGAAAAGAGACTGTAACAGTAGATGGTAAAGAGTATCTTTTAGAAAAACCTCTAGGTGCTGATATTGCTCTTTTAGGAGCTACTAAGGCAGATGAGGATGGTAATCTTGTTTACGTTGGTACAACACAGAACTTCAACCCTCTAATGGCTACTGCGGCAAAAACAGTTATCGTTGAGGCTGAGAATTTGGTTAAAGTAGGAGAGATTGCTCCAGAGCAAGTTCACACTCCTGCTATTTTTGTTGATTATATTTATTCGAAATAATTTAAAAACAACTTATTAAAATATTTACTATGAATAAAAAAGCTTTAATTAGAGTTAGAATGAGCTGTCATGATGCTCATTATGGCGGAAATCTTGTTGATGGTGCAAGAATGCTAAACCTATTTGGTGATGTTGCAACTGAGTTACTTATTATTAATGATGGTGACGAGGGTTTGTTTAAAGCTTATGACAGTGTAGAGTTCATGGCTCCTGTATATGCTGGTGATTATATTGAGGCTACTGGAGAGATTGTTTCTACAGGTAATTCTTCAAGAAAAATGGTATTCGAGGCTAAAAAAGTTATTGTTCCTCGTCCAGATATTTCTGATTCAGCTGCTGATGTTTTGGCTGAGCCAATCCTTGTATGTAAAGCAAGCGGTACTTGTGTAGTTCCAGTTAAATGCCAAAGAAACAAATAATATAGGTATATATGGCAAAATTGATTATTACTGCCGCTATTTGCGGTGCTGAGGTAACAAAAGAGCAAAATCCTGCTGTTCCTTATACTGTTGAAGAGATAGTAAGAGAGGCAAAATCAGCTGTTGATGCAGGTGCTGCTATTGTTCACTTGCATGTAAGAGAGGATGATGGTACTCCTACACAAAGCAAAGCACGTTTCAAAGAGTGTATTGATGCTATCTACAAAGCATGTCCGGATGTAATTCTTATCCCTTCTACCGGTGGTGCTGTTGGTATGACTGCAGAAGAGCGTCTTCAACCTACAGAGCTTTTCCCAGAAATGGCTACATTGGACTGTGGTACATGTAACTTTGGTGACGATGTATTTGAGAATACAATGCCTACTATGAGAGCATTTGGCAAGAGAATGCTTGAGAATAATATCAAACCTGAGTACGAGTGCTTTGAGATGGGTCATTTGGATACTATTTTAACTATGGCTAAAAAAGGCCAGGTTCCTGGTGATCCTATGCAATTCAATTTTGTATTAGGTGTTCATGGATGTACTCCTGCAACCGTTCAAAATCTTTGCTGGTTGGTTAATGCTATTCCTGCTGGCTCTACATGGACAGCTACAGGTATTGGTCGTCATGCGTTTACTCTTG
>CALCUQ010000032.1 GCA_937906795.1 uncultured Bacteroidales bacterium
ACCGTAAACTATGAACCTGTAACTCCTCCCAAATTCTGGAAAAAGGGAATCCTTACAGAGATCGGTTTCTCCCAGGTATCATTGACCAACTGGGCTGCCGGAGGATCAGGCTCGGTTGCACTCAATACCTATGTCAATGCCCATATCAACTATGCAAAAGGCAATATGTATTGGGAAAACAGAGGCCAGTTTACTTATGGATTTGTACAGTCATTCCAGGACGGTTACAGAAAAAGCAGTGATAAGATTGTGCTTGACAGCAAGTTCGGTTATAGGGCTGTAGACAAGTTCTATTTCTCTGCTGTGTTCAATTTTACCTCACAGTTCTCGCCAGGTTTCAATTATGCGTCTGACGGTACTGCAACAATGGTATCAAAGATGTTTGCCCCTGCTTATATGTCACTGGGTCTCGGTATCGACTACAAGCCTGGAAAGGGAGAGGTCTTCTCACTCAACTTTGCACCACTTACCGGATCTACGGTAATTGTTACAGACTCGTTGTTGAGGGCAAGGTACAGCAATGCTCCGGATGAGGCTGTGAGATTTGAACAGTTGACTGCAAATCTAAAGTATGAAATATTCAAGAACTGCAAATTGACAACAACCCTCAATCTCTTTTCGGACTATCTTAATGAACCGCAGAATATCCAGATCAAATGGGACTTCAGGGCTGACTTGAAAATCAACAAGTTCTTGAGTTCATCTTTAAGGACAAACCTTATTTATGACGACAAGATTCTCATTGCAGACAAAAATGGCCATTCCGCTCCACGTGTGCAGTTCCAGGAGATATTCAGTCTGTCATTTACATATACATTCGGTGAGTTTGTAAAATAACTGCTATGCAGTATAGGTTCAATAGGCATTTGGAGAGGTTGCTTCCAGCTTATGACAGGAGTTTAAGAATTCTTGTTGCAGTAAGCGGTGGGGCGGATTCCATGTGTCTGTTGGAGCTTTTGCGAAGATCATCACTCAATATTTCTCTCTCAATTGCACATGTGAATTTTCACCTTAGAGGTGAGGAGAGTAATGGCGATGAAAAGTTTGTGAGGGATTGGGCTGCATCACACTCCATTGAGTGTCACGTATTGGAGGCCGATACCGTCTCTTACGCAAAGCAGAATTCTCTCTCCATAGAGATGGCTGCCCGTGAGATAAGGTACAACTGGTTTAATACCCTTAAAGAACAATATTCGTTTGATTTTGTGGCAGTTGCTCATCATGCAAATGATAATGCAGAGACACTTCTGCTCAACCTTGTAAGAGGGGCAGGAATAGCAGGTATCGGTGGCATGAAGGAGCTTGACATGGGAAGATCGCT
>CALCUQ010000033.1 GCA_937906795.1 uncultured Bacteroidales bacterium
ATCTCTTCCCTCATCCATAGCTGGTTCTCGAATGAAAGACCGCTTCGGCAGACAGCTGCATATGCAACGGTAGTCATGCCGATACCTCCGCGTGCGACTGCCGTATGGTAGTCGAAAAGCTCTTTGGAAGGTCTCTGACCGGGACACATCGCTTCAAAGGCCGCTGACCTGATGGTGCGGTTTCTCAGCTCTATGGGGCCGATCTTATATGGTGTGAATAATTCGCTCATATCTGTTTCCGTCATTGCCGACCTGATCGGCAATCTTTACCATATAATCTGCAACTGGAATACAAGCAGCAGCAAGTTGTTGACCAGCTTACCAGAATTGGACATCTTGAGTTGCCACAAATTACTCCTATACTTGGAAGTGAAGATATCAAATATTACAGAAACAAACTGGAATTTACCTTTAGCAATAGAAGATGGCTGCTTACAGGTGAAGATCCCGAGCAAGTCTCCCCTACCGACCGATTGGGTCTTGGTTTTCATATAAGCGGTTTCTTTGATAAAGTTCTTGATATAAAGCAATGTCATTTGCAGGCTGAGCCATCTAATGAAATCAGAAACTTCATTAAATCCTATGCAATTGAAAACAACCTTTCTTTCTTTGATTTAAGAGAACAGACCGGTTATCTTAGAAACATGATAGTTAGAACTGCATCAAATGGTGATGTAATGCTTATTGTTGTTTTTGCGTATGAAGAGGCCTCTCAACGTAAAGCTCTTCTTGATGCTGTAAAGGATAAATTTCCACAAATTACCTCTTTACATTACGTAATTAATGGCAAGAGAAACGATTCAATCTCTGATTTGGATTGTATCAAATATGCCGGAGATGACTGTATTTATGATACAATGGAGAATATCAAGTTTAGAATCGGGCCAAAATCTTTCTATCAGACCAATTCAAAACAAGCTTACAGACTTTACAGTGTGGTGAGGGATTTTGCAAATCTTAAAGGGGATGAGGTTTTGTACGATTTGTATACAGGTACCGGTACAATAGGATTGTTTTTGTCGGGAAGAGCAAAGAAAGTGGTAGGTATAGAGTATGTTAAAGAGGCTATTGATGATGCAAAAATAAATGCTCAGAACAATGGTATAACTAACAGCCATTTTTATGCGGGTGATATGAAGGATATGCTTACCGGGAAATTTATTGAGGAGAATGGGCATCCCGACATAGTGGTTCTTGATCCTCCTCGTGCAGGAATTCATGCCGATGTTGCTAAAGTTTTGCTTGAGGCAGCTCCTAAAAGAATGGTTTATGTAAGCTGTAATCCTGCAAGTCAGGCACGAGATCTTGCACTTTTGAGTGAAAAATATAAAATAACTGCTGTAAGACCTGTGGATATGTTCCCACATACCCATCATGTGGAGAATGTTGTTGCTCTTGAACTAAAATAATTTTTTAGTGTTTAAGTTTTGAAATGTATTAAGCAGAGGAGTATGGAATATTCAAATACAAATATATGTGCCCTTGCAACCCCTCCTGGAGTGGGTGCTATTGCAATTGTGAGATTGTCTGGAGTTGATACTCCTGATATAATTTCTCAAATTTTTACACCTGTAAGCGGTAAGAAACCTCTACCCTATCAAATGCAGTTTGGTGCTGTTAAAGATGGGGAAAGGCTTATAGATGAGTGCCTTGTTGTTACATTTAAGGCTCCCCATTCCTATACTGGCGAAAATGGTGCGGAAATTTATTGCCATGGTTCTTCATATATTGTAAGTGAAATTATAAAACTGCTTATTTCCAAAGGGTGCAAAATGGCTGAGCCGGGTGAGTTTTCAAAAAGAGCATTCCTTAACGGAAAACTTGACTTGGCACAAGCAGAAGCAGTTATAGATTTGATTTCGAGTGAAAGCCAGGCTGCACATCAGATAGCTTTGAGCCAAATGAAGGGTGGATTCTCAAACGAACTTAAAGTTATGAGAGAGCAACTGATTAATCTTGTTTCTCTTATGGAGCTTGAACTTGACTTTAGTGAGGAAGAGGTTGAATTCGCAGACCGTACACAATTGAATAATCTTCTTAAAGAGGTTCAGGATAAGATTTCCCGCCTTATTGATTCGTTCAGCCTTGGAAACGCAATTAAAAACGGTGTCCCTGTTGCTATTGTTGGTGCAACCAACACAGGTAAAAGTACCTTGCTTAACACCCTTTTAGGTGAAGAAAAAGCAATTGTGTCAAATATTCACGGAACTACCAGAGATGTAATTGAAGATACTTTAAATCTTGGTGGAATTACATTCAGATTTATTGATACAGCAGGTATAAGGGAGACAACTGAAACAATTGAAATAATTGGAATTGAGAGGACATACAAGAAACTTATGCAAGCTAATATTGTGATTCTTGTCCTTGATGCCCAAAGACTTGACCAGATTGAGGCCAGCATAAGAAATCTTGAAGGCAAGTACAACAAAAACAAACAGAAGCTTATTGTTGCACTTAATAAAAAGGATGTGCTTGGTGAGCAAGAAATTGAAGCAACCCTTTCAGAAATTGAGTTGTTGTGCAAGCAAGCAGGCTACTCCCCTATTTCCATTATCCCGATAAGTGCTAAAAAACAAATCAACATCTCTAAGCTTGAGGATATTCTTATTGGAACACAAAGTAACCTTAAAGTCTCACCAGATGCAACACTTGTGACCAACATCCGTCATTACCAGGCCCTATGCGATGCCCAGATAGCTCTGGATCGCGTTGAGGAAGGCCTCTCATCTGCTGTCCCTACAGACCTTGTTGCACAAGACATCCGCGAAGCCCTATACCACCTTGGCAGCATCGTAGGCGAAATCAACACCGATGAGATATTGGGAAATATATTTAGTAGGTTTTGCATCGGAAAGTGAACTAATAATAAACCATTTTTAATTATTCTTTCCCGTGGTGAGTGAGTTATTATATACATTTGATAAAAGACAAACAGAAGCATACAGTTCTGTTTGTCTTTTACATAGAGTAGTACCAATAAAATTTAATAAATGAGATAGTAAATTCGATGAAGTGTTCCGTCATTCCATAAGTGTGCTATCTCTAACGCAAATTCTTTCTCTAATTGATTGGTGAATACAGCATAACAAACATCAGCAGTAGATGGGTCAATCATATAGAAATCCCAACCAGGGTATTTATCCATTAGAGGCTTATCATAATAGACCATTAATCCTGCACGTAATTCATTCTCGATGTGTCCATATCCATCTTTTCTGACTGCGATGATTGGAGATTTATTTTCAAAGCAATAAAGATTGAGCTTGAAAACACGATTGTTATTTTCTGGAGAATATTGAGGGTCATCATAGCCATAGTACCATGCTGCTTGGGATTTTCTGTCACTTAAGAGAAAAAGGTTGTAGGGATCATCTTTCATTTGGTGATACTCCAATGGCTTAATCGGTTCAAAATCTTCCGTGTCATAAACTTTCAATGCCAACTGATACCAAATTTTTCCGTTATCTCGATCTGAGTTGTATGATGAGATTTGCCAGATAAGTTTTCTTGCTTCGTATGCACGCAATGCTCTTGGTTCGATATTGTATTTTCTGTTACGTTTAATGATGTGACCAAAAAGCGATTTAGGTTCTTCTAAATACGGTATTTTGTCGATGTATTTTGTTTTCCCTTCTTTGTTTTCTAGAGAGAAACCTTTCACAATGTCATCGGCGATTTCCAAAATCAAATCCTTAAGTTCGAGATCTTTTGTAAAATGAGATGGAATTGCCTCATATCCTACAATTGCTCCCATCAGATTGCCACAAATTGCTCCAGTTGAGTCGCTATTTCCATCATGATTGACAGCAGCAATCACAGCTTTTTCAAAACTATCGAGATGCCTCATC
>CALCUQ010000034.1 GCA_937906795.1 uncultured Bacteroidales bacterium
AAGAGGTCTCTTATCAAACGGATAACCCCTATTAGAGTGCTTTCTAATAGGGGTTTGCCATTAATATAGATGCCCTTTGGGCTTATCTTTTTATTTTCTCCAACATAGATGGCAAAGGCTATTTCTCTGCCAACTCGGTTGCCTTTGCAAGGGCCGGAATGATGTGAGGGAAGATGTAATCCTCGCCAATCTCATTTGCAAAGCCTGATTTGCGAAGTGATGCATGCACCTTCTCTGTTACTCCCGACAGAATTATCTGTACATTCTCGCCCTGGGCACGCTTCCATAAGTTGCGCAAGTTGTTCTGGCCTGTTGAGTCAATGAACGGAACTTTACGCATCCTTATGATACGTACCTTAAGGCCCTTTTTGTTGTTCTCGCGGTCAACCTCGTCGAGTTTGCTGGCAAGACCAAAGAAGAAAGGACCGTCAATCTCATAGATCTCAACACCGTCGGGAACAATAAGATGTTCAACATCGCTCAACTGTGCCATCTCCTCATTCTCTGTGCCGGCAACAAACTCCTCCTGCATTACCTTTACAGAAGAGGTCTCTGAAATACGTTTTACAAACAAGATGATTGCCAATACCAAACCAACCTCAATGGCAACTGTAAGGTCAATGATTACAGTAAGGAAGAAGGTGATCAAAAGTACTGCAACATCTGATTTGTCGCCTTTAAGAAGGTATTTGAATGTTCTCCACTCACTCATATTGTATGCTACCATTACAAGAATTGCTGCAAGACATCCAAGTGGAATATACACAGCATAAGGCATTAGGAATAAGAAGATCAGCAGAAGGACAATAGCGTGAATGATACCTGCAACAGGTGATTTGCCGCCATTGTTTATGTTAGCCATTGTTCTTGCCAATGCTCCTGTAGCTGGAATACCTCCAAAGAAAGGAGTAATGATATTGGCAATACCCTGGCCTATAAGCTCGGTGTTTGAGTTATGTCTTTTACCTGTTACACCATCTGCTACCATAGCTGCAAGCAACGACTCAATTGCACACAAAAGAGCAATGGTAAATGCAGGCTGGAATAATGATGTAGCTACTTCGTATGTGATTTTAGGCGCTTGTGGTGTAGGTATCTCAATGCCATTTACCAACTCTGGGAATTTGCTTCCAATGGTAGCAAAGTCAATTCCAGCGTAGTTTGACAATAAAGTAGATGCCAATGTTCCAATTATTATGGCAATCAATGAACCTGGAACTTTTTTGGTAACCTTAGGCCAGAAGATAATTATAAGCAAACATCCCAAGCTAAGTAAAAATTCGTTTAATTTAAAAGTGCTGAAATTCTGTATGTAAGCACTCCATTGTGGAATGAATTCACTTGGAAGGTTATCTATTGTAAGGCCAAAGAAATCCTTCATTTGTGTTGAGAAGATAACTACGGCAATACCACTGGTAAAGCCAACAACAATAGGGTATGGAATAAACTTGATAATACTTCCAAGTTTAAAAATACCCATTATAACAAGCATTATACCAGCAAGTACAGTTGCTATTATAAGTCCCGACATACCATATTGGGCAACAATGCCGTAGACAATTACAATAAATGCTCCGGTAGGACCTCCAATCAAAAAATGGGATCCGCCAAAAAATGAAACAAGGAAGCCGGCAACTACAGCAGTTATCAAGCCCTGTTGCGGTGATACTCCCGATGCAATACCAAAGGCAATAGCTAATGGAAGGGCAATAATACCAACAATAATACCTGCAATTAAATCTGCGGTAAATGTTTCCTTATTGTAGTTTCCTTTCTTAAATACCTCCAGTAATTT
>CALCUQ010000035.1 GCA_937906795.1 uncultured Bacteroidales bacterium
AGAAATCGTTGGGTGGCAGAAGAACAGGTTTGGGAATTACTGCTGAGGGTGATATGTTGGCAGCTCTTGGTTTGAGATATGGATCGGATAAAGCAATAGAATTTGCTGTTGAGGTTCAGAAAAATCTTGCAGTTGAATCTTACAGATCATCTGTAATTATGGCAACAGAGAGAGGTGCTTTCCCTATCTACAATCCTCAAAAAGAGGAAAACAACCCTATGATTGACAGAATAAGAACTGCAGACAAAGAGTTGTACAACCAAATGGTTAAAGTTGGTAGAAGAAATATCTCTATGCTTACTATTGCTCCAACAGGTACAACAAGTCTTATGACACAGACAACTTCTGGTATTGAGCCTGTATTCTTGCCTTTCTATGTAAGAAGAAGAAAAGTTAATCCTAACGACAAAAATGTTGTAATTACATTTAAGGATGATGTTGGAGATTATTGGGAGGAGTATTACGTATTCCACCACAAATTCCTTACTTGGTGTGAAATAAACGGAATTCAGGCAGCAGATGTAAAGAAAATGCCAGTGGCAGATGTAGAAAAACTTGTTGCAAAATCACCTTATAGCGGTGCAACTTCTGCAGATATTGACTGGGTTGCAAAAGTTAAGATGCAAGGTAGTATCCAGAAATGGGTTGACCACTCAATAAGTGTAACTGTCAACTTGCCTAATTCTGTAACAGAGGAGTTGGTGGCAGAGGTTTACAAAACAGCTTGGGAAGTTGGTTGTAAAGGTGTTACAGTTTATAGAGATGGATCAAGAGCAGGAGTGTTGGTTTCTGCAAAAGATGACAAGAAAGAGCCTGCAGCAATCAAACCTAAGAAAAGGCCAAAATCTTTGGAGGCAGATGTTATCAGATTCTTGAACGGAAGAGAGCATTGGATTGCTTTGGTAGGAAAACTTAATGGTGTCCCTTATGAAATCTTTACCGGTCTTGTTGATGATGACAGCAGAAGCATTCCAAAATCTGTAGAGAAAGGATTCATTGTAAAAGAGAAAGATATCAATACAGGAGCATCAAGATATGACTTCCAATACATAGACAAGTATGGATATACAAACATTATTGGCGGTATTTCACATATGTTCAACAAAGAGTATTGGAACTATGCAAAATTGATCTCCGGAGTGCTTAGAAACGGAATGCCAATTGTAGATGTCCTTAACCTTATCAATGGTTTGCAGTTGGATAGCGAAACAATCAATACATGGAAAAATGGTGTAGAGAGAAGTTTGAAACGCTACATTCCAGATGGTACAAAAGACGATACCGGCAAGAAATGTTCAAAATGTAATTCAAACGATTTGGTTTACCAGGAGGGTTGTCTGGTATGTATGAATTGCGGATATTCAAAATGCGGTTAATATGATACTTTATCCTAATGCAAAAATAAACATAGGATTGAATGTTATAGAGAAAAGGGTAGATGGGTTTCACAACCTTGAAACCCTTTTTTACCCTGTTCAGGCCTATGATATTTTAGAAATAGTTGAGTCCAAAACATTACAGATGTTTCAATATGGGATTGATTATCCGGGAGATCCCATGGATAACTTGTGTGTAAAGGCATACAAACTTTTGCAGCAGGAATACAACATTCCACCGGTTGAAATTCATTTGTTCAAGCGCATCCCTGTTGGAGCAGGGCTGGGAGGAGGATCTTCAGATGCTGCATTTACTCTAAAAGGGCTGGATGCTATGTTCAATCTTTCTCTTCCCGACAAAAAATTGTGGGAGTATGCCTCCATGCTTGGGAGTGATTGCCCATTCTTCATTTACAACAAACCAATGTTGGGGACAGGTAGGGGAGAGATTCTTGAGCCTGTGCAGATACCTTCATTAGAAGGGTATAAGATAGAACTTGTATATCCACCATATTTTGTTTCTACTGCAGATGCATACAGAGGAATTCTGCCAAGGAAAAAGAGAATGGAAAACGGGGAGGTCTTTTCAGACAAATCATTGTTGGAGATCCTCTCAGAGCCGGTTGAGAAGTGGAAAGGGAGTGTTGTTAATGATTTTGAGACTACAGTATTCAATAAAATACCACAACTGGCACAATATAAAGAAGAGCTTTACAACAAAGGCGCTGTATATGCAAGCATGAGCGGTAGCGGTTCGGCCATGTTTGGCATATTTAAACGTTAACTTTATACAAATAAAAAAAGGGGAAACCTTCTGCTACCAAGGAACCCCTTTTTTTGTGTACTAAAACCTAAACCTACACTCTATAGATGCAAACAATGTAAAAAACGTTGCATCATTTTTTAAAAAATTTTAATGTAGGAAGGTAAGATACCATCAATCCAATTGACATTATCCCTATAAAAGATATTATTATATCTGTAAATTGCAGATCTACAGGGTAATACTCTATAATGTAATTACCAGGCATAGCTATAATGCCAAAATGTTGTTGCAAAAGAGATAAAACAATTCCAATAAGTATTCAACGCGTAATCTGCGTCTAATTGGTAATAATACTCGGC
>CALCUQ010000036.1 GCA_937906795.1 uncultured Bacteroidales bacterium
ACTACATATCTACAGAGAGATGCCGCATGGGAATCAAGAATGTGTCTATCCGAATTGAAGAAGAAATGCTCCGAAAAATCGGTTTCGTGGCAGACTATGAGGGCCGCAGCATCAACAGTCACATTCTCCAAAAGAGCATTTCTCTTAATTGCATTATAGATATCTGGCTCAGCCTCTTTGCTTAGGTTAATAACTTTTGCGTAGCAACCACCCTCAAAGTTAAAGATACCATCATCATCCCAACCATGCTCGTCATCACCAATCAACTCACGTTTAGGATCTGTAGAAAGGGTTGTTTTACCTGTTCCCGACAAACCAAAGAAAATAGCAGTCTCACCTTGTTTGTTTGTGTTTGCTGAACAGTGCATAGCTGCAATACCTTTTAATGGAAGCAAGTAGTTCATATAAGAGAACATACCTTTTTTCATCTCACCACCATACCAGGTGTTGATGATAATCTGCATTTTCTCAGTAAGGTTAAATACAACTGCAGTCTCTGAGTTCAAACCTAACTCTTTATAGTTCTCTACTTTTGCTTTTGAAGCTGTCAATACTACAAAATCAGGCTCGCCATAGTTTGCCAACTCCTCCTCTGTGGGGCGGATAAACATGTTTTTTACAAAGTGAGCTTGCCATGCAACCTCCATAATGAAACGAACTTTGATTCTGGTATTTTCATTAGCTCCACAGAAAGTGTCAACTACATATAGTCTTTTAGATGAAAGCTCTGCTTGAGCGATTTTTTTCAACTCTGCCCAAGTCTCCTTTGAAACAGGTTTGTTATCATTTTTATACTCGTCAGAAGTCCACCAGATAGTATCTTTTGATGTTTCATCCATTACAAAGAATTTATCTTTAGGAGAACGACCTGTATAAATTCCAGTCATTACATTAACTGCACCTAACTCAGTTACTTGACCAACCTCAAAACCCTCAAGACCAGGTTTTGTTTCCTCTTGGAAAAGAACCTCATAAGATGGATTGTAAAGAATTTCAGTAGTTCCGGTAATACCGTACTTGCTTAAATCAACTTGTGCCATAATTAATTCTTTTTTTGTTATTTAATTATTATTGTTTTTCTAGTATCAATACGTTGGCAAATATAATTAAATTAGTCCAACGCACCAATGATAATGCTGCAAATTGTTTGCCAAAATTGTATTACTTTTGTTCTGTAAATTCAATTATTTTTACATTGATTCATGACCAGGGAGATTCTTAAAAAATATTGGGGGTATTCATCCTTTAGACCAATGCAGGAAGATATTATAAATTCTGCTTTAAAAGGGGATGATACTTTGGCTCTTATGCCCACAGGTGGAGGAAAATCAATATGTTTCCAGGTTCCATCTTTGGCTAAAGAGGGGATTTGTCTGGTAGTTTCACCCCTTATAGCCCTTATTAAAGATCAGGTGCAGAATCTTAACGGCAGAGGTATAAAAGCATTGGCAGTCTATTCCGGTATGTCATTTAGTCAGATTGATGCTGCCTTGGACAATGCCATTTATGGCAGTTACAAATTTCTTTATGTGTCGCCGGAAAGATTGCAGACTCCAATTTTTAAGGAAAGGGTATCCAAAATGAATATCAATTTTCTGGTTGTTGATGAGGCTCATTGTATTTCCCAGTGGGGGTATGATTTTAGACCTGCATATCTTAATATAAAGGAAATCAAGCCTCTAATAGGGGATGTGCCAATTATTGCCCTTACTGCTACTGC
>CALCUQ010000037.1 GCA_937906795.1 uncultured Bacteroidales bacterium
ATAATGGTAAGCATATTGGCCTCTCTGCTCAACATTTTGGCCAAATGGCTACCTACTTCTCCTGCACCTGCAATAATGATGTTCATAATGAGTGTTTATATTGTATTAATGCAGACTTACTCCTATAAGTCTCATGAATTCTTCTCTTGTTTTGATATCTTTCATAAAAGCACCTGTGAACGCAGATGTTGTAGTGACAGAGTTTTGTTTCTGAACTCCTCTTATTTGCATACACATATGGGCTGCTTCTATAACCACGGCCACCCCTAGTGGATTAAGGGTATTCTGGATACAATCCCTTATTTGTACAGTAAGCCTTTCCTGTACTTGCAATCTTTGTGCAAAGGCATCTACAACTCTTGGAATTTTACTTAAACCTGTTATGTATCCGTTGGGGATATATGCTACATGTGCTTTGCCGTAAAAAGGAAGCATATGGTGTTCACACATAGAGTATATTTCAATATCCTTTACAAGAACAATCTGTTTGTATTCTTCTTTGAATTTAGCCGAATTAAGTATTGCAACAGGGTCTGTATTGTACCCCTGGGTTAAAAATTGCATAGCTTTGGCAACTCTTACAGGTGTTTTTATAAGACCTTCTCTGCCTGGGTCTTCTCCAAGCAATTTCAGAATTTCAGTGTAATGTAAAGCTAACTGTTGCGTAGTCTGCTCGCAAAAGTTTTCTACTTTGGTATATGACATATTTTGCCTTATAAACTTTATATTACAAATGTAAAAAAATATTTATTAAATCTCTTAATTTTACTGTTAGGTAATATTGATGGATAAAATTATGCTAACTTTGTTGAGGATTAAAAAAGTCTGTTATGGAAAAATATAGAGTTCTTGTGGTTGATGATGAGGAAGACATATGCGAGATATTGCAATATAACCTTGTTAAAGCAGGATATGATGTTGATGTTGCAAACAGTGCAGAAGATGCTTTGTACATGTTAAGGAATCACTTTGACATTATATTGCTGGATATAATGATGGGTGGTATAAGCGGGTTGAAAATGGCTCAGTTTATAAGGGAGGAGTATAAAAGTACTATTCCAATAATTTTTATCACAGCATTGGATAAAGAAGAGGATGTACTGCAAGGTTTTGATAAGGGGGGAGATGATTATATTGCAAAGCCTTTTTCAATAAAAGAGGTGTTGGCCAGGGTTAAGGCTGTTCTGCAAAGGAGTGTAAAACAGACAGATCCCAAATTGGAGACAAATGAAACTCCAATGAGTGGGAATAATGAAAGCATAAAGGAGAACAATGATATTTTTGAGTACAGGACTCTTAAAATAAATTTTGCACAAAAGAGGCTGTATGTGGCAGATGAGGAGATTATACTTACAAAAAAAGAATCTGAAATATTGGTTCTGCTGGCTAAATCTCCAGAAACTATGTTCAGTAGGGAAGAAATTCTGAAACAAGTATGGAAAGATGAGAGTTTTGTCCTTGAAAGAACAGTAGATGTTCATATAACCAGGCTTAGAAAGAAAATGGGAGAGTATGGCGAATGTATAGCCAACAGATCCGGATACGGATATTCATTTAGATTGAAATAGTTATGATATTAAAGTACAGATATCAGCTTTTGTCATATTTTGCACTTATCATCTTTGTTGTTGTGGTGGCAGCACTTGTATTGTTTACACAACACGCCAGAGATGTAAATGCCTCATCTGTACGTGAGAGATTAAAGGCATATAACTACCGGGTATATGCAGATTATAGCAGAAATATTGATTTGGAAGGGATTATACTCCCCGACAACATAAGATTCACAGTTCTGGATACAAATTTTAGAGTGGTATATGATAATAAGGAGGATGTATATGCAGATACTACTTTTAAAGAGAGGCTTGAGATAGTAAGGGCTATAAGGAAAGGGGAAGGCTCATCAATAAGACTATCCAGGAGTGGTGCGGAGCGGGAGACAATGTATTATTCAAAGAGGTATCCCGATTACTATATCACAACCTCCACTCCGTTTGAGATAGAAGGGATTATAATGACATCGGGGCAAACAAACTATATATATATTCTTGTGGGGCTGGTTCTGTTTTTGTTTGTGTCAATTGTCTTTATTACAAATACTTTAACCCGGCCGTTAAAATCATTCAGAGAGTTTATAAATCTACTGAGATCTGGAGACAAGGATTTTTCAAAAATCAAATTCTCCAATGATGAGTATGGCCAGATAGGAGAGATGCTGGCACAGACATTGATTGAACTTGAAGAGGCTAAAAAGTTCAAGCAGGAACTTACTCATAATATTTCGCACGAACTCAAAACCCCTGTTACCGGTATCAGAGGATATTTGGAAACTATCCTCTCCGACAAGGATATGGACAGGCAAATGATGATAAAGTTTGCGGACAAGGCATATTTGCAGACATTAAGGCTGGTGAGCCTTATAAATGATGTTTCCATTATCAATAAAATGGATGAAGGGGCAAAGTATTATAAGATAGAGCAGATAAACATTTCCAATTGTCTTAAAGAAGTTGGGGAGGAGTTGGGATACAAGTTAAAGCTGCATAATGTAGAATATAAACCATTAATTAGCAGTGAACTAAAAATGAAAGGGTGTTACCAGTTGGTGTATTCTTTGTTTAAGAATCTGGTAGACAATACAATTGAACACGGCGGGGATAATGTGACAATTACAATTGGTGCAGGTATTGTACAAAGATCCAATGAAGCCTCATATGGAATAAAATTTACCTATGCAGATACAGGAAGAGGTGTTCCTGAGGAGGCTCTCGACAAACTGTTTGAGAGATTCTACAGAATAGAAAGCGGCAGGGTAAGATCTATGGGTGGTTCTGGCTTGGGACTTGCGATTGTAAAGAATGCGGTAATGTTTCACAAAGGTGATATAAGTGCATATAACAGGGAAGGGGGAGGATTGGTATTTAAATTTACTTTAATGTCATTGTAATGTATGGAAAAGATATTGTTTGCAGCGGCTGAGCAACAGGAGATAGATTGTGCAAAGCAGGCATATAATCTGTTCAGATCAAAACTTGAAGGGAAAGTGGAAGTTGACTTTATGCTTACAGGTATAGGGGTAAGTTCTACATGTTACAAGCTTACAAAAAAAATCTTAGAGTCAAAGTTTAGTGGGAGTCCATATGATCTGGTAGTGGATTTGGGGATTGCAGGGAGTTACGATATGCAGAAATTTCCATCTGGCAGTGCTGTTGTTATAGAAAAGGAGTATTTTGGGGACTTGGGTTTTGAAACTCCTTTTGGTTTTGAAACGTTGTTTCAAAACCAGGTTCTGGATGCGGATCTGTTTCCTTTTAAAGGAGGGGCAGTTCATCTGATGCCTGTTGAAGACAAAAAGATAGCATCTTTATTGGAGAAGTATCCAAAAGGGGTTGGTGTTACAGTTCAGACAATAACAGGAAGTGCACAAAAAGCAAATGAATTATGCAAAAAGTTCAACCCACATATAGAAAGTATGGAGGGGGCTGCAGTGTATTATGTGTGTCTGCAGGAGAATGTCCCTTTTTTTGAGGTGAGAACAGTTTCTAATGCAGTGGGTGAGAGTGACAGCTCAAAATGGGAAACATCGCTGGCTTTGCAATCGTTATTGCAAGTGTGTAAAGATATTTTGAACTTATATTGTTAGATTTGTGGTTTTAATTTTTTTTATTACTTTTTCTTTTCCAATTTTATCTATTTTATCTATTATTCTTAAAATATAAACAGATTTATCTTTTAATT
>CALCUQ010000038.1 GCA_937906795.1 uncultured Bacteroidales bacterium
CCTGAGCACCTGCAGGTAGAGCCGGTACTCATCCCCTGCCACAGTCTCCATCTGGGATATGCTTATTGGGCCGTTCTCCTGCAGCATCCTTATAATGTGCGCCTCCACACTCCTTTTCCTCAGACCATTATTTGAATTGTTGCGGTTCCTAATGCATACATCACAGATTCCGCAGTCATTTCCAGCCTCCTGCCCAAAATAATCAATCAAATGGCGGCTCCGGCATATGTCATCCTCCTTTACGTATGAAATCATCCCCTCAATCCTCTTCTGGAAAAGCCCTTTCCTCTCCTCATATCTTTTAGGGGAAATATACAGATTTGATTCCAGCAGCCTCTCGTTGTTCATAATTATGAGAGGTGTACGTACTCTTGGGATATATTTTATTATACGCAGCCTGGAGAGCTGTTTCAGTTTCTCCTTTACCCCAACAGGTGAATCCATTGTAACCCTGGCAATATACTCTTCATCAATTGGGGTCAGCCTTGAGAATAGTGCGGTGTAAATCCTAAGTATGGATTTAATGAACTTGTCCAGTTCCGGATTGTCTATCTGCACCCTGTATAGCTCATCCCTTCCCACAATGAACATGATTCTTGAAGGGTTGTCCATCTCATCTGTAAGTTCCCAGTACCCCTCCTGTTCTATGTACTTTATTGCATAATATGCGGAAACGGAGTTCAGAGAGAATTTCTTTGAGAATTCCACCAGGTTGAACTTGTTTACACTCTCCCTACCCTCCTCATACGGTATGTTCAGATATATGAAAACTTTCTGGTATATATCCTTAATATATTCCAGGTCTGGGAATGAAATTGTATGTATCTGCCTGAGCCTCTGAATGTCAGTACTGTTCCACAGCAGTGTTGCGTATGCACGCTCCCCATCCCTGCCGGCACGTCCTGCCTCCTGGAAATAAGCTTCAAGACTGTCGGGAAGATCATAATGGATTACAAATCTTACATCAGGCTTGTCTATTCCCATTCCAAAGGCATTTGTTGCCACTATAACCCTTGTCTTGTCATTTTTCCAGGCATCCTGTTTTGCCTCCCT
>CALCUQ010000039.1 GCA_937906795.1 uncultured Bacteroidales bacterium
ATAAACTCCTCGGCCTCTACAAGTCTGAACATTTTGTTGCCGCTTATGTATGTTGGCCAGAATGGGGCACCGGAGTCAATATCATTGGTCATACCTGCCATAGCATACTCCTGGTCTGTAGCAATGGCCATGGCCTTATTCTGCTTCTTGTCATATAGCAAAGGGTATTTTCTTTGAGCGTTTTTGTCAAGATTAGGGAAGAATTTGGCATTCTTCATAATATCCATAAAGATATAGCCGTTATTCTCCATATATGAGGATGGCACCATGAATACACCCTTATCGCTTCCTTCGAGCAAATAGTGGTCAAATGACTCAAATGTCTGTGGATTTACACATTTTATGGTATCAGTAGTCCTTTCTCTGTAAAGTCTTGCAAAATCGCCGTTTGAATAGAGCATAAGGCCATTGCCGGAAATACCCGGAGCTCCACCAAAAGTTGAGGCTTCTGTAATTGTATTTGACAGAACCATATTCTCAACAAGATTTCCATCCTTGTCAACTTTAATAATCATATCCTGCATATCTCCGCTCATTGCACTCTTGATATCCTTTGCAGTAATGACATTTATAATATAATTGCCGTCAATGGCATAAATTCTCGGGAAACCCATTGCCTTGAACTTGAACAATTGGGTCTCGCTTCTGAATGACCCGTCATGGGCATATATCAACAATTTATTGTTGTCAAGAAGTCCATAATCCTTTGTTTGGGAGTTATAGCAAAGTCCATTCTTTGAAACAAACTCACCTTTTGCCCTACCTCTATTGCCTACACTTCTTACATACTTACCACTCTTGTCGTACTCATAAAAGGCTACATTAACAGATTTGTTGCCTGTATAAAAGAGGTATGAGTTTTCAGTTTCAATAATGCCCATACCGGCAAAAAGGTATGAAGAGTCTTTAAGTTCAAGCGGAATATACTCTATAGATGAAGCATATTCGCTCAAATTTACACTTCCTGGAGCATTTACGGCCGCCAACATATCAATTGAAATGTTCTTGTCTGCCACATTGCCGGAGCAGGCAAACAGCACAGTAGAAACAGCCATTACAGCAAAGAGTCTTGAGGTTTTGACAAATCGGGCAACTCCAGAGAGAACTCTCCTTGAATTTGAGTAATTGTGAAGTTTTTTCATAATTTGATTTTATTGTAGTTAACTTGAATATTTCCACTAATATATGTAAAATCTTCCATTACATAAGAAACAGAGGGTTGTGTTGCCTTTCTTTTGCACATAACCCTCTGTAGATTAGCATATTAAAACAAATCAGTTGCTATATGCAATATGCCTTTTTCATTTCAAGGTAACAATCACGAGTACCGGATTGCTCTCATCATTAAGATTTTCCGCTACCGACTTCATCTTGTCTGAAGAACTTTTGGCTGCAAGTTCAATGAACTCCTCTGCATCTACAAGTCTGAACATTTTGTTGCCGCTTATGTATGATGGCCAGAATGGAATTCCGC
>CALCUQ010000040.1 GCA_937906795.1 uncultured Bacteroidales bacterium
CGTATATCCGTTAAAGCGGTCGTAAGGGGTGGTTGTGAATTGCTTTCAAATTATTGTATCTTTGACATCACAGACAACAGATTTTTAGTATTTACCTATATATTAAACTGTTACACCTTATCATAGGATTAAAAAATGATGTCAAAAAAAGAGCATAAGATTTGATTCTTATGCTCTTTTTTTTGTTAGAACAACTCAAGTTGTAATCCACCATGCTCTGGAGCAGATTCTTTCTTTCCTATAAATATTTCCATATCCCCAAACTGTTTGTCAGTAATACCAATTATTCCAACCTTACCTTTGTCGGGGATAAATCTCTTTATCCTACGTATATGTACATCCATATTTTCTTTACTTGCACAGTGCCTGATATATATGGAAAACTGGAACATGGTAAAACCATCTTTAACAAGGTTTTTCCTAAAAAGAGCATGTTCCCTGCGTTCCCGTTTAGTTTCAGTAGGAAGATCAAAGAAAACCATTATCCACATTACTCTATACTCGCTAAACCTATCCATACTTATAACTCTGGATAAATAATTTTCCTTATCTGACCCTCAAAACATTTTGCAAGGCTAGCTGTAGTTGTAGAAATCGCTATCATCAAAGGCTTTCTGTTACCATCAATAATTACATCCAATACCGGAATAGATAACAATTTTGCTTTTACTGATGTTGATAGTTTAGTATAATCTTCCCCGCTTAATACTATATCAATAACCAGTTTATCTACATAAGGCCTATAAGGTTCCATTATATCATCTGCAAGACAATATGCATTATAGCGGTTATGATGATGAATTCCCAATGTTGGCAGCAAGCCACTTGACACTAAAGCTCTGGCTACAACTGCTCTAAGAATGGCATAGCCATAATTCAATAAGTTATTTGGAGGTGTTCCATCTTTATCTCTATAGAATTTATCAAAATACGGAAATACATTTTTCCAATAATATGCAGCTGCCCGAGCCTCAAGATTTTCGCTATCTCCGCTTTTTACCTTTTCTGCCCAAACTAACATATTACCAACCTCTATTCCATTACTTTGTAAGATTTTTGCTTGATTTTTGATTTTTGCTTGAATGGTCTGTTGCCACAACTGCTTTTTAAGAGGTAGTGATGCATCAATCTGATTTCTGAAACGCTCATTCTGCGTTGTATGACCACACAAGGGCAACATGAGTCCTACCGGTAATCTTGAGCTGTCACAAGTTATTACTGCACAATTATTCTCCAGCAGGGACTCCATGAGACCATGTGTTATAGTTATCTGTTTATTATCCAAAACAACTACTCCTATATCTTCTACAGGTATTGTTCTGGTTGTTTTAGACTCAAATAACTCTGGCAAATCTGCCTTTGCAATTTCGGGCATCCTCACTACCATTTGACAATCTTTTAATGATAAATACGCCGGATTCCCGAAATAAAGCGTACGTTTTATCATATTTATAAGGATTATTTTTCAGTTTTGTCTATCCTCTTTAAAAATTCTCTAAACACTACCCCCTCTTTCATCTTTACAACCTTTGCATAAACAGTCCCTACATTTGCTCTCTGATAAGGGCAAGCTACTATTTTATTAAATTGGTTAACTACATGCTAATTAGAGAATAATCTCACTTTTTATAATATTCTGCATATCAATATCCAACCTTTATAATACTCCCTAATCTATCTACTTTTATTGGAAGGCAATACTCTTTTAAAGATAATTTTTTGTCTGTAAACTCGACTTTATTTTGCTGAGTATATTCCACTTTATCAATAATAGAATTTGCTATTGGAAACGGTATACCCCACAGCCTATTACCTGAAAAACTAACAACTTTATATACACATCTTTTATCCAATACTTGATAATCATTAGTATTAGAAACATACACTAAATCATTTGGCGATAATACAAATATCGGTTCATTACCATTCTCATCCTCAGGGGCTGGAGATAAATTCTGTTTTAATCTTTCAATAACAACATTTAAAGGAATTGTAGCATAACTCCTTTTTTTAATATAGTCCCCAAGTTTATCATCCCATTTTTCTGTTTCATATACTGCAAAATAAAGATTAGTACCCTTTGCAGCTTCTACAAATTTAGATGACTTATTTCCCTTCTTACCAACAGCAAACTTATCGGCCTTCTCATAGACACGAACTTTACGAATAGGATTATGTGCTTTACCTCCGTTTAATTGAGTTAAGTTTTTATTCATTTCATCAATACCATCTGCAGAAAAAGCAAGTTCTGGATTATTTTCTTTAGATTCCAAGTGTTTCAACAATATAGAGCGTATACCTGAATCTGTAATAGATTCAATAATTGATATAGCTTTATCATGTTTTTTAACATCCTTAAAAATATCAATCAATGATTTTCTTGAGGCAAAGTACCTGTCTTTAGTTTCTTTTGCATAATAGTATATATCAATTTTACTAACATTTATTTCTTGCCATACTTCTGAGTAATCCTCAATATATTTCTTAATTTTTTTGGCATCATAACCTTTAGCCAACAGTGAAACAACCAATCCTTTAAATTCTTTATGAACAATTCTTGAAGGATTCTTTATAGCCTCATTCAACGATACCTGTTTTTTAAATCTCAGATTAACCTCACCATAAACAGTATCCTTGTGCAGAGGTTTACGGATTGCCCAATTAATGCCACTCTGACTAGCAGAAACCTTTTCCCCATTCTCAAAATGCAAATAATGGTTTGTTGCTTTATTGATTACACGTAAGTTTTGTTTAAAACTTACAACAATATTACTCAATACATCATAAACATCCTGAGCGAATGTTTTCCATGGTTTCTTTATAACCCATTTGTAATTCCCGTTTTCGTCTGTTCTTACCTTATCGCATAACAGATGTTGCAAGTCGTATCTCGATATTTTTGATGTTGCACTTGCAGACTCATTATTAAGATAATTTACAATATTCCTGCTTGCACATGCAATTACAATAGCATCCATAGCATGATGCCTATGATCAATTCGTTTTTTATTAAAACCTTTTTGAAGTTCAAGCGGCATAACAGGAATTTCATGTCCACTGGAATTTACAGAGGTAAATTTTTCTGTTGATGTTATTTCATTCAAGCGTTTGAAACGAGGTAGTATAATTTTATTCCAAACATCATTTATCCCCCAATCTTTTTTCAAACGGTCAGTGACACCTCCAGTACAAACAATTATATTCTTTGAAATAGCCTCCTCTTCACCTTCTTCTCTTACAATATTGGACAAAAGCCCCTTAACAACTTTACTTATATATCTGCTGTCATTTAATTGTCTGGCAATAAAATCATCGGGAATATCATCCATCATTAATTTGCGCAGTTTTCCTCTATTGTTGCTATAATGCTCTTTAACAAATTGTTCATACTCTTCTTTAGTAAAAATTTTAACATTCCTGCCAAAACTTAGTTCTATAATCTCCCCGCCATGCTGTTTGATGAACTCATATCCCAATAGATTGCCTTTCAACTTATTTACTTCCGACTCACATATAACCTTATTTGACAAAGAATCATCAAAATACTTTGATTGCGGAATAACATGCTCTATTTCGTAAGCAGATGTAAACAATTTAGATAGAGAAATAGGTTGACCTGTATAAGGAGAACGATATTTTTGCTCCAGCCACAATCTATAACGGAGTACCTCTCCTCTAGAAGGGCGTTTACTTATATCTGATTCTCTGAACTTCTTTAAAATACCTTCAATATGATCGGGAATATCATATGGTCCCGACAACACACTTTCCTCATATATTCTAAGTATGTCTTGCTGACTTGGAGAATTTGGCCTTACATTTTCAATCTCAAATTCAGGATCTGCAAACTCCATCAACATTGCCTTAATACGCAAATTGGCATTCTCATTTTCTAAGATTTTGCGAGCCAATTCTTTCCGTTTGTCGGCAGGATTCTTCATATCCCTTCCCAACTCCAAATGTATTTCATCTATATTTCCATATTGCTGCCATATCTGTTTTACCGTACGAAGTGTCTCAGTTATCACCTGCTCAACTATAGGATTCCTTAGAGAATGTTGTTTAAACGATTCTATATACTTTTGCATATCTGCAGGCGATTCCCACTTGGATATTTCCTTTGCCTCTGAATGTCGGTTATAAACAATATAGCATGCCAACCACACCGGAAGACCTCTATATGAGGATAAATCCTTATATTCAATAAGTTTTTCCCTTACTTTATTATTAATTTGTTCACTATACTCTCCTGTTATAATTTTATCAATCCTTGCTAATGTATTTTTGTCAAAAGCTGTTTCTGTCCAATACTTGCCCATACGCATCAAAGGCAACAACTTTTTAATAGCCTTTGCTGAATATGCACCATATTCTTTCTTAAAAGGAGGAAACTTCTGGAATACATCTACAAATGAATCTCCCAACTTATATTTCTCAGAAAACTTACGCAAAGCCTTTATCAACTCTGCCTTATCTTCAACTGAATATAAGATATGCCATAATTGCTCCTCTTTTTCAGCAGTCAAAAAAGATAATGAAACATTGGCTTTACTAAGGTTTGCAAGTAATTGGGAACGGACTTCATTACAAGGATATTGCTTATCCTCAACATAATTCCAACGATATTGTTCTGCATTCTTTTTAAGTCCAAATGAAGGGTACTTTAAAAATGCTTTCTGATCAATTGATTTTCGTTCATTTAACCATTCAAATAATGATACATAATCTTCTTCTGTTTTTAAAAAAGAAGATGTTACATCTATATCATTTGATAACTCCTTTTTGTATATTCTAAGATTACTCAAAAATTGCCATAACCTGAATTCTTGATATAAAGGATGAGACTTGGCTATACATTTTACTCCATAATGCTTCTCCTCCCCTGTTGAGGAATCATTTACAATATGCTCTTCATAAGGACAATTTGCTATTAACGACTTTTTACTCTTTAATGGACGCTGATAAAATATTATATCCTCAACAAATAAATATGCAAAATCCCTATTGGATATATTAGCACGATATGCTTCATTACTTGAATACAGTTCCTCAATACAAGCTTTATACAAGTTAGGGTCCCTTAATTCTGAATGAAATTCAATTTGCTTATTAAGAATCAATTTTAATTCTTCCTTGTAAAATTTTCGCTCAATAGTTCTAATTAGCTTACCCCTTATTTTTTGGGTTGGATTGCTTAAAATAGCATCATATATATAAGCGCCTACAGTCTTTCCTGAATCCTCTATCTCGTGCTGGGTTCTTTCTTTTATTAAAGTCCAGTCATCCTCTTTTGGTGCACGGAAAGAACGCTTCACATTTCCCTCCCTGTCTAATTTAGGCTCTCCATTTTCATCCAGTTCAGTTGTTACAATAAACTCCTTTACCTTTCCAACCCAATCAAGTGGCGTCTTACTTGTTCTACGATAAATCCATCCATTTTTCAATTGAACATTATACCATGTATCCTTATCCCTCTTTTCTCCTGAATCCTCAACCGAAATAACTTCTTGTGAGATATACTCAACTCTCTTGTTTGACTCCTTTTCCTGCTCTTCTCCTCTAAGTTGATAATAACCTCTTTTTTGATTAAAATTTAGCAATATCCATGCAAGTTCCTCTTTCTTAATCTTCTGCGTCAAAGCCTTCTTCCTCAAATAATATATAACCCAATCGTATGGAATCTTTTTATATGCATACTCTGGATGAAATAATCTGAACTCATCCAGCATTTCATTGAACGAGTCAATAAAAATAAATTCATAGCTTCCATTATTATTCTTCCACGCCAATTTAGGTTCTTGTCCATCTATAATTTTTCCATATCTATCATGGGACTGGACATAATGTTCCGGTAAAAATCCTAAAATATTAAGGACTCTATTAAGTCTTTCTCTTCTTAGAATACATCTTTCCCTTAAATGCCTGTTCCCCCTAAATTTAGTCCTCTCCGCTGTTTGTGAAATGGTATTACCACGTTCAAAGTCACCCAAAATTGCAGCATCCATAGGAATAATCCTACTTCCAGCAGCCTCAACACCCAACATGGATAAATTTTTATTCTCGTCAAAATCAGCATTTACAACAGCCCATCCAACGCTATTAGTACCCAAATCAAGACCTAAAAATTTTTTCATATATATAGTTTTATTTATTTTTTATTCTAACTTTGTGCTTACAATAATTGAAGCAATTCACAATAAGGATTATTCCGTTGTGAAAACATTAGGTAGCCTCGTCCTTTAACGGGGCTTTTTTATTTAGACTCATTGCATCAATCAAAAGACCTTCTACAAATTTACAGAAAATTTTCATAATTTCCTTTCTAAGGTATAGCGGCGTAAAGGTGGTATATATTTCAGACAACTTCTGACACAATAAAAAATATTTATCCCTGGAATTAAGTGATGTATGTTGGCCAAGGGCTTAGATTACGAGGTTTACTAGATAAACAAGAATATAAAGTAACTTCATATGAATTGAAAAACACTCAGTTGATTGATTTTTAGATTGAGAACGAATAAAATTCTGAAGAATTGAATTTGCTTTCTTCTTTCCTTTTACAGTCTGCTCCTGTTTGGGTTCCTCTTTTTTGAACAACCCTTCTCTGCTAAGCAGATGATCAAGGTTTGCCAATCCATATAATACTATAGCGTTACATGCAGATGCATGCTCCATATATTCTGGAATACTCTTATTATATAGATCTCTGTCTGTGTGCCAAATTTCGCGATATTGGAAATTATATCCTTTAGGATCACCAAGATTGAATGAAATTGTTGGCATGCCATTCATTTGGAAATACGCATGATCAGATCCTCCCGCAAATGTTGGAAGAGGTCTTGGCTCTCCTTCTCTCTTTATTACTTTGAAAGGAAAATCCGGGTTTACTCTATTGATAGGTTCACACACCTTTACAAAGTCATCATACATTGCTGGTGGAACAGTAATTGATTGAGGTACTGTAGGGCCACCGTCTCTATTGAAATAATTTGAAATATTTGGCCATTTGGTTGTATCACTCAATACAAAATATTTACTGCCCAATAGCCCAAACTCCTCTCCTGCCCATAAAGCAAACAATATGGTTCTCTTTGGCTTTGCACCACTAAGAGCCAACATTCTTGCTGCCTCCATGGTTGGAGCAATACCTGTCCCGCAATCAACTCCGCCAGTTGCTACATCAAATGCATCAAGGTGGCCTCCACATATTACATATTCGTCGGGATACTCAGAACCTTTTAATACACCTATAATGTTGTGGTATTTTACAGGGCCCATTTTAAAATGGTTTCTGATATCAAACTCCAACAAGAAGTATTCTCCTCTTTCTACCATTTTTTCTATAACTTCATATTGTGCCTCATCCAACTTTATATCCGGGATAGTTGGAAGGGTCTCAAATGTCATCTTTTCAACATTTTCTCTATCATACAATGTTGTGATAGGGACTTTGGCACTTTGAATAATACCAAGAATACCAGCCTCTTTCATCTCTTTATAGAACAATGCAGGCTCATACTCTCTTTCTAAGGGCTTTTTATATTGCTGTTTAGTATCATCTTTTATGCTGCGGTTATAACGTATAATCTCAGCATTCTCTTTATCAATCCTATCATTTGCAGCAATTTTTTTTGCTCTGGAATTATCGCCGTTTTCAGAATAGTCAATTGGCCAACCGCTACTCTTTCCCCCTATTAGAACCCATGCTCCTTTCAATGTCTTTTTGATTCTTTCAAATTCTGCTCTTGTCTTTGGCTCTTTTACAACATGCCCTCTTTGTACACCTACAGTTCCAGATGTATAAGACGGAGTTGTAAAGTGTAATGTCATATTGTTTCCACCAATCATTCTTCCAAACCATGGACCTCTGTTAAAACCTACAGGAAGCTCTCCAACTTCTTGTCTGATTACCTCAAGGCCCCATTTTTTGAACATATATTCGCACCAGTCTGCTGCATTGTCATACGCATCTGAACCAATGAGTCTTCCTCCAAATCTGTTACAGATAATATTGATGATCCATAGTCTGGTTATCTTGCTGTGCTATTTCAATAACCTTGTCTATCACTTTGTCTTCTGTAGCCTGAGCAAACAAATTAATGTTGGAACACATTAACATAAACAAGGCTACAATACACGTAATTCTTTTCATATCTATTAACTTTTAATCTATTTCCTATTTAGTGGCATAATAAAAAAACTGATTCAAAAGGGAATTCATTTGTGACAAGAACTCCCTTTTGTATCAGTTTATCTAAAACTTCAGTTTTTTATTTTACTCTTCTAATTCTTCTTGCCACAGATGTAAATACCTCATATGGAATTGTTCCCAAGATACCTGCAACCTCATTTGCCGATGGTTCTTCACCAAATAATGTTACTGTATCTCCAACTTTTGCATCTACACCCGTAATGTCTATCATACACATATCCATACATATATTTCCTATAGTTGGAACACGTTTGCCGTTAAGCATGAATTTGACATTACCTCTTCCCAAATGTCTGTTTATACCATCTGCATATCCAACTGGGATGGTTGCAATTTTAATTGGTTGAGGAATTTTTCCATGTCTTCCGTATCCTACAGTACCATCTTCTGGGACAAGTTCCTTAATTTGAAGAATGTCACATTTGAAAGAAGCCGCTGGTTTAACAAGGCTCTGGTCTACTGCACTTATACCATAGATACCTACTCCAAGTCTTACCATATCCATCTGATATTCTGAGAATCTCTCAATTCCGGCAGAATTAAGGATATGATGAATTGGCTTATAATCCAGCACTGCATCTATTTGAGGAGCCATCTTGTTGTATAATGCTATCTGTCCTAATGTAAAGTCATTATGTTGAGGGTCATCTGATGCAGCAAGGTGTGAGAATATTGATTTTACCTGTACTCTTGGTTTTGATTTTAGAAAATCCAGCAAAGCAGGCAAATCTTTCTCCATAAATCCAAGTCTGTGCATTCCTGTATCCAATTTGATATGAACAGGATATGACTCAATATTTCTGCTCTCCAAATATGAATCAAAAAGTTTAAGAGCCTCTACAGTTGGAATTGATGGCTCAAGATAATGATTTACAATATCCTCAAAAGCATCTGTTCCAGCTGTCAAAACAAGGATAGGGGTCTTTATTCCATTTTGTCTCAACTCAACACCTTCCCATGGATGTGCTATACCAAAATAGTTTGCACCTGCCTCTTCCATTACTTTTGCAAACTCAACTGCACCATGACCATAAGAGTTTGCTTTAATTAGAATAAGCATTTTTGTGCTCTCTTTGATTTTTGATCTAAAGTATCTGTAATTATGCAATATGTTGCTTTTGTCAAACTCCAATCTTGCAAAAGCTTTTCCTGTTAGTTCCATGTAAATATGATTTATATTGGTTAAATTCTTTTTTGACCCTCTAAGTTATAAACTTTTTCAATAGCTTAGACCTAAAAAAATAAAAAAAAGCATAGATTTTTACTCTATGCTTATACCCCTTTTGTCAAATTCCATCCAATCAAGATTTCTAAGTTTCAAATCCTTTATTTTACAAGGTGTGTAATGGTCTGTAAAATACTCTCTTGAATGCCATATAAACTTGTCTGAACTTACTGCATACTCCGGCAAAAGATATTCTGTACTTATCGATGACATATCCAACATGGTGTGGAATACTGCATTATTGGAAATCGGCACATCTTTATGTGCTGTAACATTGTTTGTTTTATCCCCTTTCAAATTATTGTATTCATCAGATGTCCAAATCATAAATGGAATATACAATTGATAGAAAGTTGGCACAGGAGAAGCGTGCAACAGCCTTTTCCTGTTGTCGTCCATAAGATCCTCACCATGGTCAGACAAAAACAACACATGGCTTACAGCATTTTTGCTCCTTGTTTTCTCAATTATCTTGGAAACCACATAACTGTTAAGGTATATGGAATTGTCAAAAGCATTAAGATTCTCCTGTTTGTATTTGAATGACAAGTCTGGCGATTCGTCGGGAGTAAAAATTGCAAAATCCCTTGGATACCTGTCATAATATCTGAAATGAGACCCATACAAATGCACTACAAAAAACAGATTCCCCTCTGTGGTATCTATAATTTCATTAAAGTATGGAAGCAAATCCGAATCATATAAATGAGTATCCTTAATTGAAACCTTAATATCAGCCTCATTAAAATAATACCCTCCATACCCCAGATTATATGCCTGATTGGTAAGGAATGCTGTAGTAAAACCGGCCTCTTTATAGGCAGAGACAATACTTTTTGCCCTATTTATAATCTCATAATTGTTTGCCTGGGCTGGAGACAAGACCATAGGAACAATTTTATGAGTAGTATTTGATTCAGTAAGAACATCTTTATACACTATAAGATTATCAAGAGTATCAAGGTGAGGCGTAGTATTTTTACCGTATCCATAAATCCCAAAATTCAATGCCCTGGAGGT
>CALCUQ010000041.1 GCA_937906795.1 uncultured Bacteroidales bacterium
CTGTTTTCTTAACGCGCTGAATTAGTTGTGCTACTTTTTCTCTTTCAAGCATCAACTCTGTATTAAGGGTATCGTTGGTTGTAGATAGATTTGCATAATCGTTCTGCAATTGGATCATCTGAGCTGTAAGATCTTCTTTCTCTACAGTCAAATCATCTATAAGACTGTTTCTGTCTGTCCATACATAAATTAACACACCTATTAGCACAACTGCTAAAGATGCCAATGCAATAATGATAATTTTAAAATTTTTCTCCATAAAAATATCTTGTTTAGCAATTACAAAAGTAACAAATTTTATTAAATTTGTGCGCACTCAAAAGGATATAGCTCAATTACTGATAATATTTACTAATAAAGTAACATCCTATGAAGAAATTAGTTGCCGGAATAGATATTGGGACATCAATAACAAGTTATGCACTTGTTGATGAATTTGGAAAAATCTACACTTATGGTCATTTCCCTACAGAAGAGCATAAAGATTTTAATTCGTTCACAACGGCACTAAAAAGGGAAATATCTGAGCTTTCGCAGATGTTGGAAATTCCTCACGAGATTGAGGCTATTGGCATTGGTGCACCTAACGGCAATTACTATACTGGAGAAATAGAAAATGCTGCAAATCTTGTATGGAAAGGCAAACTTCCAATTGCCAAAAAACTGAGTTCTCTTTTTGGCAATATACCTGCTGTTCTTACCAATGATGCAAACGCTGCCGCTATAGGAGAAATGATATATGGAGGAGCTAAAAAAAGAAAAAACTTTGTGGTTATAACTCTTGGTACCGGTCTTGGCAGCGGTATTGTGGTTGATGGTCATCTGGTATATGGTCATGATGGTGCAGCGGGAGAATTGGGGCATGTGAAAATTACAAATGACAAGTCTCGCAGTTGCGGATGCGGCAGAACAGGATGCCTGGAAAGTTATGTCTCAATTAAAGGACTAAAACTCACTGTTGCAGAACTTTTGCAAAACAACAAAAACAGCAAACTCTCTGGAACCAGCGTAGAGAATCTTTCATATGAACAGATTCTTTCTGCAGCAAAAAGTGGAGACAATGTTGCAAAAGAGGCTTTTGGAATAACAGGAACAATACTTGGAGAATCCCTTGCCAATCTTGTTGCTCTTACTGCTCCCGACTATATCTTTATAAGCGGTCCTATGTCTACTGCCGGAGATTTTATTCTTCAGCCCACAAAAAAATCTCTTGAAGAGAATCTTATGAATATATGGAAAGGTAAAGTTCATTTGCAATTCTCTCAAATTGAACAGGACAGGGCTCCTATTTTAGGGGCAGCAGCTCTTGCAATAAGGGAGATTGAAAAAAGGAGTCAGGTTATAGGTATAAGAAAAGTAATTTAGTATTTAACAGAATAAAATTAAACTTGTTATGAAATATTTGATCAGATCCGTAAAGTACTTTTTTTACTTTATGATTTTGTGTGTTCTGTTTGTAACTATTGTTTATTATGCAACAGAACATAAAGATGGTGTTACTCTACAGATGTTGTTTACAGAAGGGGGCTCCATTTATAAAATGCTTGCTATGTTTGCTGCTTTTGCTGCAATTTATCCGGCAGTTGGATTCCAGAAAAAAGAGATACATGTAAGCAATTTTGCAGAGAACAAAAAGGAGGTTATCGCATTATTCGCAAATGCAAACTTTATTCTTAAAGAGGAAAACTCCACCAAAATGGTATTTAGAGCAAAAAGCCCATTGATTAGAATAATGAGAATGTGCGAAGATGAGATTACAATTGATTTCTCAAACAATCCAATTGTAATGGATGGTTTGAGAAAAGATGTATTAAGATTCTCTCGCGGTGTAGAATATATTTGCAGAAAGGATCAGGATTAAATCTCTCCCTGATTTTGCAGACTTTCGGCTGCCGCCTCAAGAGCTGCATAAAAACTTTCTCCAAATTTTTGAATTATAGGTTCTCGTAAAAACTTGTATACGGGAACCTTTTCTTTTTTCCCTTTTTCAAAAGCACACTCACAGATTTTCCATCGGTGAAGATTAAGTGCCATTGTTCCATTAGAGAAGACACTTACTCTAATTGGATATAGTGCGCACGATATAGGCTTTTTGAATTTGCACTCACCTTTGCAGTAGGCCAGCTCTGATGCACAATAGCAATTATGATCAGAATCAAAACTTGTATAGACACACTCCTCATTGTTTACAAGTGGTGTTACAAGATCTCCATCTGAATCAACAACCCCAAAACCCTGCTTGTGCAAAGCACCTCTACCCTCTGGAGTCATATATTTGCTGTAATTGTCATACTCTTTTCTGAATTGCTCCATTTCCTCCTTCTCCAATGGAGCTCCACTGTCGCCAATTATGCAACATGCACCATGACATTGTGCAAAGTCACATGCAAAATATTCTGTAAGTATCTCCGACGAAACCAGGTGCCCTTCTATCTCAAAAATAAAAATCCTTTGCTTGCGTGCCATTTTACAATCCAAAAAAGTCTTTAATAAACTCGTTTTCTCTAAACAAATTCTGAGTATTCACATCCTCAGTTGTTCCCTCCATTACCACAGATATATGATTTCCTTTAGATGAAATATCAGAAACAAACTCAATAAATTTCTCTATTGTTATTGATTCCAATGTCTCTATGTATTCACTTGAAACATCTTTACCCAAAAGAACTTTATCACTTATTACATCTATCCAATACCAGTTGCTTTGCTGTGAAAGATTGTACTTTTCACGCAAACTGTTCTTTATCTGTTCAAAACGTGTAATGTCAACCTCTTTGTTTACAAGTTTCCCCTCAACAGCCTTTACCAGATCCACAATCTTTGAAGCCCCTGCGCTGTCTGTCTCAAAAGTTGATTTACAAACCAGAATCTCCTCTGGATAGAACTCTATAAAGCAACTTACATTGTTTCTTGGAGATCTCTCCTTAATTTCACCCTTGGCAAACTCCCCTTGCATATATTTCTCATACATTGATGCAAGAATCTTGTTCTCTACACTATAAGACAAGCTGTAAGAATTTGTATAATCTATATATGTTCTTGGAAGAACCATCTTGTGCAAGAAATTCTTATGCAACTGGCCTTTAAACCTGTAATCAGGTACAATAAGCCACTCCTCAGTCTCCTCTGCACTTGTCTTCAATGGAGCAAGATATGTCAAGGCATATTTCTTAATCTGCTCAACATCCACATTACCTGTAATTATAAATGTAAAATCTGCAGGATTTGCATATCTCTGATTTATATGATTATAAATGTATGTGTAATCAAGCTTATCAATTAAATCTGGTGTTATTGCCGGTGCAAATCTCTTATTGCTCTTGTTGTAATACTCTACCGAATCTGCAAACACATTCTCAGGAGAAAGTTTATGATATATTGTCTGATAAGTTTTTGTTCTCTTGTAAATGTTAAATGCATTTTCATCCTTTCTTCTTTCGCTAAATGCAAGGTTTACAAGGTGGAACAATTTCTCCAGACTGCCAGTAGTGCTATAACCCTCCAATGACTCAGAATAGTTTGTTATAACACTTTTCAGGTTAAGATTATTGTATACACACAATTTGGCCCAGGTGCTTTGGGTCATGTTGCCGTAACCTCCAAGATTTGCAATATCATTTACATATTCCTTTACATAAGATGACTGGTTGAAATCTTTCATTAGAGAGAAACCACCCTTGCTTATTGCTTTGAAAGAAACTGAATCCAAAGATCCATTTGTTTTCTTGAACAAGATTGTAATACCGTTTTTAAGCTGGATTGACTCTGCTCCTGTTATCCAGTCTGTCCTGTGATTTACTGTGTACGAAGGGGCAGCCTGTCCCGGATTGAATTTTGGCCATCTTACAAATTCAGGTTGAGCGTATGAGTATGTTGCCATAGAGAGTGCGTTATTGAAAGAAGACAATATTCTCTCCTGCGACAACTCCTCTACACCATTAACTTGAGGCATACTGCAAGATATAACCACATTATCCTTGCTTCCAAGCAGCGCAGCAACATATTCATTCAACTGGCTTGTTCTCAATGAGAACAGAATCTCTTTCATAATTTCGAAATGCAACTCAACACTTCCCAAAGAATAACCTTCATAAAAATTATTTGCAAACAAATTCATATAAAGGTCATTTGGCTGAGCAAACCTGTTGTCATACAAATACTCAAGAGTTCTGTAATATATCTCTCTTGATTTTGCAAACTCCTGATTGTTGAATCCCACTTGTGCCAATCTGTTAATCTCGCCACTTAAGAAAAGAATTGCAGAATAAACATAGTTGGGCTGTGTCTCAAATGTAATGGAGAATTTTTCCATATTCTGAATCTCCATAAACTTGCCTCTTTCTATCTGAACATTGGTTATAGGCAAGTTCTGAGACAAAATACCAGAGTGGATTCTGTTTGTAAGCAACGATATTATAGCATCATCAAAATAACTCTCAATATAAGGGACACTGGTTGCTCTGTATTTCTCCAACAATGGCTTGTTTAGAAACGATATTGAAACGGTAGTTTTATTAAACTCCGGATCCTTGCTTATTACAACTTTTGTTTTGCCAGGCAATTTTGGATTGTAATAATTTCTCTTTGGAGATTTTAAAGGTTTAGGAATAGTCTGGAAGATAGACTTTACCTGAGTCTCCACCTTGTCTACATCTATATCACCTACAATAAAAACAGCCTGCAAATCTGGTCTGTACCAATTGTAGTAAAAGTTTCTCAAATCTTTTGACGTATAACCACTGAAATTGTTTATCTGTTCAAGAGTAATGGTTTTTGCATACGGACTTCTTGGGAATACCGCCTTAACTATCTTGTCATCAATTCTCTTTTGCGCACCCCACTGGTCCATTAATGTATTTTTTAACATTGGGGTAGCACGCTGTATATCCTCCTCATCTATATTTATGGATGACATCCAGTTATATAGAATAAGCAATGCAGAATCCAAGGTGTTGTTGTTCTTTATTGGAAGATTCTTAATTGTATACTGCACCTTGTCTGCACCAGTAGAAAATTCTATATCTGAATGCTTGACTCCTAATGAATTAAGATACAGAGTAATAGTAGAATCGGGAAAACTTCTGGTACCTCTTGTTGCCAAAAACTCAAGCATTTTGCACATCCCTTTCTGATTTTCATCCTCTACTACAGTTCCAATCTTCTGAGCCACCGCAAAGTCTGCTACTCCTTTTACCCCTTTGTTTTTTACAATGTAATATGTTAGTCCATTGGCTAATTTTCCTGTTTTAACCCTAGGATCTGTAGGAAGTTGGCCCACATCTTTACCATTGGATGCAAATATTGCAGATATGCTTAATAATAAGGCTATGCCTGTCAAAACTATATGTCTCATATTTTTGAATCTTCTTAAATGGCAAAGTTACAAAAAGTAACAGATATTTCACTTTAAATCTGTCACAATTGCATACAGTTATTTACAGCAACATATTCAACGCACTCCTTGAGGCTGCCCTACTTTTGGCCGAATTCATTTTTCCAAAATTAAATGTTATCCCTACAAGAAATCTGCGTCCGATAATTCCTCTATAACTGTCCTCTACATAATTTGCCGAAGTAATATGCCTGAATGATGTTGTCTGGTTTAGGATATCATTAATTTTAAAACTTATTGTTATAGATCTGATACTTTTGCTCGCTTCAAAATTCCATAAAAATTCCGGTTTTCCATACCCTTTGTCATATCCGCTGTACAACTTGTAATCGGCAGTGGTTGTTATACTGTATTTATTCTTTGTATCAACCTGGAATTTGGCACTGATATTATAATCCCATGTGTTTATATCAGCCTCATCATTAAGCGAATAGTCCATTATATAGTTCATTACTCCACCACCTATACTGCAATTGAATATATCATCCTTGTAATAAATTCTTGCATCTGCTCCATAAGAGACTACATTTGTTCTGCTCTGTTTAAAACCGCTGTTGCCGCTATAGAACAAATCTCCACTCTCATTTCCCCAGAAATCAGACATAAATTTTGAATAATCAAAGTTATCCATATCCAAACTGCTGCTGTAAGCTACATTTTGATAACTGAAATTTCTTGTATAACGCATATTTGCATTAAAATGACAGGTAATACTCCTTTTCTTGTTTAATGGAAGGTTATAAATACCAACATACAAATTGCCATCTGTAGCCCCCTTTGGAGAATTTACAGGAACATTGTACTGCACACCATTGCTGTCAAACCAGTTTGCATTTACAATATTGTTTGAAACTCTGCTAAATGTCAGTGACATAGAAAAGTAACTGAAATTTTTCTTGTTATTGTACGTTGCAAAAGCATTTAATGCATGCGAAAACTCCGGCTGCAAATAGATGTTTCCAAATCTTATATATGAAGGATTGGAAATATCCGGCACTGGAGATATTTGACTGTTTGACAAATTACGTGAAGAGCCGCTGTAAAACAAACTGTATCTCATCCCTTTTTTGTCTTCCAATGAAATTCTGGCATAAGGAGACCAGTTCCATATATATTCTCCCTTACCTGTTGTTTGTGAAAATCCATAAGTTTTGCTGTAGTTCTCATTGTTTACAACCTCTCCATACCCGCCAAACTGCACAGTTGTCTTCCCTTTGGAATATTGGGCCAGCAAGTTTGCCGAGTTTCTGAGATATCGGTACTCCGATACAGATGAATAATAGTCATCGTAGCTGGTATACATATTTTTGTCGGCGAAACTGTTAATAAAAGAGTGCTGTGCACCTGTATAATTGTAAGCATCAGAAACAACATTGCTAACCTTAAGGTTACTTGTAATTGATGTACTCAATCTCCAGTTCTTTCCTACTGGCTCCACATAGGTAAGGCTGGCATAAAGACTACCTCCGTTTGTTTTGTTTTTATAATAAAGATCCTTTGTCTGATCTGCACTCTGGTTAGCATAGAACAATTGCGAAAGCTCCTTTTTCTGCGAATTTTCCCAATCCAAAGTATAGGTTGCATTCAAAGAGAGGCTTCTGCCTGTTTTTCCCCAGTTTGAGCGGGCATAATATAAATTTGTCCTGTGTGTAAAATGGTCAGATTCAATATAATTACTCGCCGACGATTTATTTAGCAAAGTTGCAGGTCCCCCTGCAGAAGCACCGCCTGTCTGTGACGATGTTTCCACCTCTTTGTATGAGTCTTGTGCTACAGAGCTGTATTTGAATGATGGATAAACCCTGAAACTGTGCTTTTTCCTGTTTTTGTTGCTTGTTCACATCCATTTAAATAATATCCAATGCTTTCAATATTATCTGCATATTGAAAAATACAATAATTTTTTTCATCTATTCGCTTGCTTATATCTTTACGAATAATATCAACGTTGTTTGCTTCTCTCCAAATCTCACAGCTAATAAACAAAGGTCTACTCATAACAATTCAGCCCCTCTGATGTTCGTTAAATTCAATTTTATATAACTCATTATATAGTACCCCAAAAATTTTCACAACAACATTTCTTTGACAGTTTTACATCCCCTCCACAAAAAACTTACCTTTTTTATCCACACAAAAAATGCCCTATATCAGCCACTTAAACTGACATAGAGCACCTTATTTTTTCAACTCAACTATTCAATTTCTCAACTCGACCTATTAAATGCACTAGCTTCCCTAGTTATCCTGCATCTTGGCGAGTTTTGCCGTTTGATCGGTTGCTATGTGCATACGTTGCTTAAATATAGGGTGTGTGCATACGTTGCTTTGCAAAATTTAGAGCTGTACGCATAC
>CALCUQ010000042.1 GCA_937906795.1 uncultured Bacteroidales bacterium
AAGTGCAGAGCTGGTTTGCAAGAACACAAGATGCGTATATCTCAAATGCAGTAAGGAAACTCTGCTGTTGAGACTAAGCAAAAACAACTCAAAAAGACCCCTTGTAGCAGGAAAGACAATGGAAGACATGTCCAGGACAATAGACGATCTTATGTCAAAAAGAGAAAATATATATACAAGTTGTGCATCTGTGATTTTTAATGCTGACACAGGAAAACTAAGCAGCATTGCCAACACCCTTATAGAAACTTTAAAGATAAAAAAACAGGACTTTAAGAAACCTTAAAGTCCTCTCTTGTTTTTATATCCTTTATCCTTAGCTGGATATTTGCTATTCCTCTGTAATAATTCTCTGCTATTGAATAACATATATCAATAGGGTTTCCACCTTGAATATGGTCAAAATGTTCTGATTTGTTAAACGCTATAGCAGATATATGTCTGTATGGCTCATCCTCCTGAATAAGTTCAAGTTTAAGGTGGCCATTATCACTTCCCACTATTCTTCCGTTCCCATTGTCATACACATTCTCTGTTACAAAAACAGGAGATGTGTTGCCCGGGCCAAACGGCTGGAACTGATTCAGAATTCTAAAGAACTTGGGAGTTATTTGTTTAAAATCCAGATATGAATCAATATTCACTATTGGAGTAAGTATCTCTTTTGTAATTTTCTCCGCCACAATAGACTCAAATCTCTCAGAAAACTCCTGTAAATTCTCCTCCTTTAGGGTAAGACCTGCCGCATACATATGACCTCCAAAATTCACAAGCAAATCTGAGCAAGCCTCAATTGCCTCATACAAATCAAAACCCGGAATACTTCTTGCAGAGCCGTTAACCAGACCATTGGAATTTGTAAGCACAATTGTAGGTTTGTAATATGCCTCAACAAGTCTGCTCGCCACAATTCCCACAACACCCTTATGCCATTGTGAATTATACACTACAGTACTCTTTCTCTTGTCAAAATCGGGAGACTGCTTAACCATATTTATAGCCTCAAGAGTAATTTCCCTGTCTATATTCTTTCTGTCGTTATTATGCTCATTTATTGTAGCTCCTATCTTATCTGCATCATCATCTCTTCTGCAGGTAAGCAAATCCACAGCAGTTCTTCCGCTCTCCATTCTGCCGGCAGCATTTATCCTTGGGCCAATCTTAAACACAATATCATCAATAGAGATTTTATGTTTGTCCAGCCCGGATAATTTGATCATAGGAAGCAACCCTTTTCTTGGAGCATCATTTATCTGCTTAAGTCCATAGAATGCAAGCACTCTGTTTTCATCCACAACAGAAACCAAATCTGCAGCAATACTTACAACAACAAGATCCAATAAAGGAGAAATTTTCTCAAAAGGAATCCCATATTGCTGTGCATATGCCTGCACAAGTTTGAATCCTACTCCGCATCCCGACAAATCATCAAAAGGATAGTTGCAGTCTTCTCTCTTTGGGTCGAGTGTGGCAACTGCTCTTGGAAGCTGGTCGTCGGGAAGATGATGATCACATATGATAAAATCTATACCATGCTCTTTGGCATAATCAACCTTTTCAACAGCCTTAATGCCACAATCCAAAGAGATTACCAGAGTGTATTTGTTCTCTATAGCCCAATCTATCCCTTTGTAGGAAATACCATACCCCTCATCATATCTGTCTGGAATATAGTACTCCAACTTATCTGTAAGTGTTCTAAGGAAAGTATAAACCAACGAAACTGCAGTTGTACCGTCAACATCATAATCGCCGTAAATGAGAATATGCTCATTGTTTACAATTGCACGATTAAGACGTTCAACCGCTTTATCCATATCTTTCATCAAGAATGGATCATGTAGCATGGAAAGGTCTGGCCTAAAGAAATCCCTGGCCTGTTCAAAAGTCTTTATTCCTCTCTTTACCAACAGATTGGCAAGGACACGGTCTACGTTAAGCTCTTGAGCGAGCTTACGTACCTCGGCAGGATTACCCTCCTCCTTAACAATCCATTTTCTTTCCATATTTACATTCATAACACGCAAAGTTAACAATTTAATTAATATTGTCAACTTTTAGATTAGTAAAACTCTTCATACAACCATTACAAAATACCTAAAATTTAGATTTTAACAATTTTCTCTCATTTTAAAGAGAGCCCATAAGCAGATTATTAAAATAATTATACTATATTTGTATTTTATGCTTAATTGGCGAATTTTGCGGCAATTAAGGGTTTTTAAAAGAATCTAAAAAAATTATAACATATATGGAATTAAACTTGAACGAGCAAGAAATCAACAGACGCAAAGCGCTTGCTCAAATGAGAGAACTTGGAATTGAGCCATATCCGGCAGCTATGTATCCAGTAAATGTCACCACAGAAGACATTGCAAAAAAATATGATCCACAAGAGGGCAACTATCAGGATGTGGCAATTGCAGGCCGTATCATGAGCAGAAGAATTATGGGTGCAGCTGCATTTATTGAGCTTATGGATGAAAAAGGCAGAGTTCAAGTATATGTAAAAAGAGATGAAATTTGTCCGGGCGAGGACAAGACATTATACAACACTGTATTCAAAAAACTTTTGGATATAGGTGATATAATTGGAATCAAAGGATTTGCATTTGTAACTCAAACCGGCCAGAAATCAATTCATGCCAAAGAGTTGACAGTTCTTTGTAAATCACTTAAGGTTCTCCCTATTGTTAAAGAAAAAGATGGTGAGGTTTTTGATGCTTTCTCTGATCCTGAGCTAAGATACAGACAAAGATATGTTGACCTTATAGTTAATCCAGATGTAAGAGAGACATTCATCAAGAGATCAAGAATCATTTCAACAATGCGCCGTTTCTTTGATGAGCGCGGATGTCTTGAGGTGGAGACTCCAGTGCTTCAACCTATTCCAGGTGGAGCAACTGCCAGACCGTTCATTACCCACCACAACACATTAGATATGCCATTATATTTGCGTATTGCAAATGAGCTGTACTTGAAACGTCTTATTGTAGGTGGCTATAATGGTGTATATGAGTTCTCAAAGAACTTCCGTAACGAGGGTATGGACAGAACCCACAACCCAGAGTTCACTTGTATGGAGATTTATGTTGCATACAAAGACTATAACTGGATGATGGATTTTGTTGAGCAAATGCTTAAAGAGGTTGCTGTTGCAGTAAATGGCACCACTAAAGTACAAATTGGTGAGCACGAGGTTGATTTTGGTGGAGAATACAGAAGACTTCCAATGCTTGATGCCATTAAGGAGTATGCAGGTGTGGATATTGCAGGCATGAGCGAGGCAGAACTTAGAGAAACTTGTAAAAAACTTCATATTCAGATAGATGACAAAATGGGTGAAGGCAAGCTTATAGATGCTATCTTTGGCGAGTGCTGTGAGAAGCATCTTATCCAGCCTACATTCATTACTGATTATCCTGTATCAATGTCTCCTTTGACAAAACGCCATAGAAGCAACCCTAATCTTACAGAGAGATTTGAATTGTTTGTATGCGGAAAAGAGCTTGCAAACGCTTACAGCGAGTTAAATGATCCTATTGACCAGTTGGCAAGATTCGAAGACCAGTTGAAGTTGAAAGATAAAGGAGATGATGAGGCAATGTACATAGATATGGACTTTGTAAGAGCTCTGGAATATGGTATGCCTCCAACATCAGGAATGGGTATTGGTATTGACCGTCTTACAATGTTCATGACAGGAAAGACCACTATTCAGGATGTATTGTTCTTCCCTCAAATGAGACCAGAAAGCTATAAGTAATTATAGTATAATGAATATTCAAGAGATTACATCCAATGTAAATCCAAAAATAAAAGAGGTTGTGGCTCTGTTGGAGAAATCCAAACAACGCCGCAAAGCCTCTTTATTTGTTGTAGAAGGATTAAGGGAGATCCAATCTTGCATAAACCACAACTATAAAATAAAAAGTATCTTTTTCAATCAGGAAATTGTAAGTCTTTCCCAACTTGAAGATATGAATCTTCCAGATGATGTAAAGCTGATGAGTGTATCTGCAAATGTATATTCAAAAATAGCTTATAGGGAAACCACTGAGGGAATCGTTGCAGTAGTTGAAGAGAAAAGACTTGAGTTGAAAGATATAGAATTTGGGAGAAAATGGGAAAAACCTTTTGTCCTTGTTTTAGAAAGTGTGGAAAAACCTGGCAATCTGGGAGCCTTGCTTCGTACTGCCGATGCATGTGGAGTTGATGCTGTGCTGGTTTGCGATCCTTTGACAGATTTATATAATCCCAATCTCATAAGATCGAGCCTTGGTGGCATATTTACCAACCAGGTTGTAGCTTGTACAAATCAACAGGCTCTGGAGTGGCTCAGAGAGCACAATATAAATATATACACTGCACAACTTCAAGACTCCAAATGGTACTACCAGACAGATATGACCTCTGCAACTGCAATTGTTATGGGAACAGAATCTACCGGCCTTACAGATTTCTGGCGTAATGAATCCAATGGCAAGATAAAAATTCCAATGCTTGGAGAGATGGATTCGCTGAATGTATCTGTATCTGCAGCTGTATTGTGCTACGAGGCAGTAAGACAAAGATCTAACCAATAAATCCAGTTATGTTGAAATTTGGTCTAATTGGGAATCCTATCTCCCATTCAAAAAGTCCGGCTTTATTTAAAGCTGCTTATCCTCACGACAACTTTTCATATACATTGATAGAGGCGCCTACATGCAATCAGGCTATGGAGATATTCCACAGTCAGGGTTTCAAAGGGATAAATATAACTTCTCCTTTCAAGGAGGATATAATGAAGCATGTAACCCAGCCAAGCAGGGAAACACAGCTAATGGGGTGTGCCAATATAGCAATTAAAGAAAATGGGGAGATAAAATCATACAATTCCGATTATTTTGGGGTAAAAAACACTCTTGAAGAAATTTTGTCGGGAAGAAAGACAGGGGAAATTAAGGCTATGGTTGTGGGGGCTGGCGGTGCCGGTAAAGCTGCTGCTCTATCTTGCACTGATTTGGGAATGCAAACATTTCTTGCAAACAGGAGCAGATCCAAAGCTGAATCCTATGCAAACAGCATTGGAGCTGAATACATTCCATTGGAAGAGATTCCAGATATTATAAAAGAGATTGATTTGATTGTTTACTCTCTCTCCTTTAAGATTCCAGTAATCACTTCTAAAGATTTAAAAGGTAAAATACTCTTTGAGGCCAATTATGCAGATCCTCAATTTGCCAACATAGAGGATATACAATATATAGGGGGAAAGTACTGGCTTTATAATCAGGCCATTCCGGCATTTAAGATTTTTACCGGAAAAGATCCTGACACAAAAGCAATGCGAGATATTATGGGACTGTAAATTTTTAGAACTTTTTTTGCAACAATATGCAAATAATATTGTAATTTTGGTTGTTAAAAACTCATAACAAATGTCATTGAACAAAGTACTTCTTATTGGTAATGTTGGAGCAGATCCTGAGGTCAGACATCTTGAGGGAGGGTCTGTTGTTGCAAACCTTAGAATTGCAACAAATGAAAGATATAAAGACAGAAACGGAAATGCTCAGGAAGTAACTCAGTGGCATAGTATTGTATGCTGGAGAAATCTTGCAGATCTATGTGAGAAATATATAAAGAAGGGTTCGCAGATATTTGTTGAGGGGAGAATCAGAACAAACAAATACACAGACAACAGGTATTGAAAGAGAAAGGGTAGAGATTCTGGCAGACAATATAAGATTGTTGGACAGAAAGGGCTCTGGAGCTGCTTCTGAAAACAACAGTTATACAGAAAACAACAATTATACTCCTGTTAATGCAGAAGAATCTGACGACCTTCCATTTTAATAGAAATAACTTAATAAAATAATATATGAAAGTAGATGTAGTTCTTGGTTTACAATGGGGTGATGAGGGTAAAGGCAAGATTGTTGATGTCCTTGCAAATACCTATCCTGTTATAGCAAGATTCCAAGGTGGCCCCA
>CALCUQ010000043.1 GCA_937906795.1 uncultured Bacteroidales bacterium
AGAGTAGCCCACCAGTTTGGAGAAAAAAAATACAAAGATGCTCAAAAGGCAGGTTATGCAGCTATGCATATAAGTATAGCAATGATGCTTACAGCAGGACTTACATACACATTGTGCAGAGAGTGGCTGCCATACATATTTGTATCAGACCCAACCGTTGCATCAATTGCCTCAAATCTTATAATTGTAGCCGCTTGCTTCCAGATATTTGATGCAACCCAACTTGCTAATCTTGCAAGCTTGAGAGGACTTGCAGACGTTAAGGCTCCTCTGATATATTCTATAATTGCATACTACCTAATAGGTATGACATTAAGCTATATCTTAAGTACAATCCTTGAATTTGGCCCTGTTGGAGTGTGGGTAGGATTATCCATTGGATTGGCAATTGTTGCAATTGCATATAGCATAAGATTTAGAAAAATAACCACAAGATACATAAATAGCAACATTTAATATGCTAAATAATAAAGAGATAGAATTTATAATTGCAAACAGCAACTCCAATATATCTGATCTGCTTCTTCATAAAGGCAAAAAAGGGCATGATACAGATATAAATATCTCTTTATGTGCTAATTGTATACAGGCAAGAAAAAAAATTGAATCAAAAATACCTTTATGGCATAAAACCCCTTCACTGGTTTATCCGTTCTCAATATCGGTTGAACAATGCAGTTCACAGGCAACAGCCCTGTTCAAACAAAAAATAATAAGAGAACTGTTTGCTCAAAAAGAAATAATTACTGCAGACCTTACAGGAGGAATGGGTGTGGACTCTTTTTTCATTAGCCGCCTTGCACAAAAACACTTCTACTTTGAAAGGAACCAGCCCCTTGCAAGAGCAACAGAGTATAATTTTGGAATGCTGGGTGTAAAAAATGTAGAATTTTTGTCGGCCGACATAACATCTGACAACAATGCTGCTCTAAAAGAGTTGGCAGCCCAAAAAGTTGACCTGATTTATATAGACCCGGCACGCAGGAGTGACACCAACTCAAAAGTTATTAAGTTATCTGATTATCAGCCTAATATATTTGAATTAAAAGAGGATTTATTTGCAGCATGCAAGTATATTCTGGTTAAGGTCTCCCCTATGGCTGATATCAAACTCAACTTGAAAGAACTGGACAAAATTGAAAAGGTATTTACTGTGGCGGTGAACAATGAGTGTAAAGAATTGCTGTTTTTGAAAAATACCTCTGAAACTGCATGCACTCCAGAATGTATTGCTGTAAATCTTGCCAATAACGGAGAAATAAAACACTACAACAGTTTTACACTTTCCCAGGAAGAAAACGCTGTTGCAAAATATGCTCAGGAAGTTGGAGGATACCTTTATGAACCAAATAAAGCACTGCTTAAATGTGGAGCCTATAAGTTTGTTTCACAAGAGTACAACGTTGAAAAACTGGAAGTAAGCACACATCTTTATACATCTGACAATTATATAGAAAACTTTCCGGGGAAAGTCTTTAAAGTTGAAAAATGTGTCAAATTCAATAAAAAGACACTAAAAGAGATTGCCAAAGAATACCCATTTGCAGACCTTAGTGCAAGAAATTTTCCATTGGACACAAACGGCCTAAAGAAACTCAGCGGTATAAAAGACGGAGGCAACCATCACATATTTGCCACCACCGTAAATAAAGAGAAGGTTATAATTGTGGGGAATATATTTTAAAATCTGATTTATTGACATCAGGTGAGATTTGCTATAAAATTTGCTTTCATTAAACAGCATTTATTAATTTTCACAAATCACCTGATATGGCAACAATCAAAGTAAAATTACGTAAATCACTGGTTGAAGGCAAACCAGGAGTAATTTATTATCAAATAATCCATAATCGTAAAACGGTACAAATTACAACCAAACTTAGAATCTTACCTTCCCAATGGGACAGTGACAATGAAACATTATCTGTGTCTGCTCCAAATCGCTTAATGGTTCAAAGCCACATTGACAATGATGTAGCACTATTGAGGAGGATTATTTTAGACCTGGAAAATTGCGGAGCTGACTACTCTGTAAAAGATATAACAAACCGCTATAAATCACCCCAAAGTCATATTCTTGTACTTGATTACATGAATAGTCAAGTAGAGCAACTGCGAGTAACAAACAGAATTGGGACAGCTAAGAACTATGAAAAGACAATGTGCAGTTTTGGTAAGTTCTTGGGCAATGTGCAACTGCCTCTATTAGCTCTAACCGAACAAGTGATTACAGATTATAACGCATTCCTTATTCAGAGGGGGT
>CALCUQ010000044.1 GCA_937906795.1 uncultured Bacteroidales bacterium
TCCATGTTCCCCGGCTCAATATCAAGGAATATGAAATAAGATGGAGTATATCCGTCGGGAATAAGATTGTTATAGGCTTTTAGAATTGCCTTATGTAAAGCAGGGCTTTTGAAGAATCTCCCGTTTACAAAAAGATACTGGTTAGGCTGGCTCTTTTTTGCAAATTCGGGACGTCCTACAAAACCTCTGATACTTGCTACGTGGGTATCGGTTTCAGTTGTAATGAGATCTTTGGCAATCTCTTTTCCTGCAATTTGAGCAATTCTTTGCTTTATATTCTGTGCAGGGGTGAGATGATATATGTCTTTTGAGTTGTGTACAAGTCTGAACTCTACAGCTGGCCTGGTCAGAGCAACTTTAGTAAACTCCATTACAATATTCCTGTATTCAACATTGTCTGATTTAAGGAATTTTCTTCTTGCGGGGATATTGTAAAAGATATTTCTTACTGCAAAATTACAACCTACAGGGCAACTTATTTCTGATATGCTTATAATGTTGGATTCTGCAATATGGACTTCTGTTCCACTTTCTGCCCCCTCTTTTCTGGTTTTGAGAGTTACATCTGCACAAGAGGCAACAGAGGCAAGAGCTTCTCCTCTAAATCCGTATGTTGTAATTGAGTACAGGTCTTCTGCTTTTGCTATTTTTGATGTTGCGTGTCTTTCAAAGCATAGCTGCGCCTCTTGCGGTGTCATTCCGCAACCATTGTCAATTACTTGGATAAGTGTTCGTCCACTATCGTTAATTATTACAGTTATACTTGTAGCATTGGCATCTACAGCATTTTCCATCAACTCTTTAACCACACTGGCCGGCCTTTGTACAACCTCGCCGGCAGCTATAAGATTTGATATATGTCCTGGTAAGATTTGTAGCATTATAGTATAAATCCAAGCATGTGTGCAATATATATAAGGGCAAAGATAAAGATAGCCATAGAGGTTACAGACAGGAATCTCAGTAGTGGAGTGTATTTTACATCTTTTCTGGAAACCTCTCTGCTTTTCTTGAATGAGCCTCTGATGGAACTTCCTGGCTTATACTCTTTGTTTCTCTCTGCTTCTGCTCTTTCCTGAGCGGCTTTTATTCTCTCCTCGAACTCTTCTTTTACCGGATCATAGTAAACTGGCCTGTAATTGAATGTTCTGTGTTTTGGTACGTTGAAAAAACTGAAACCCATGGTAAATTATGTTAGTGTATACAAAACAAAGATAGAATATTTATGTTAAATTTGCTTAAAATAATTTGATATGGATATAAGAGTTGGCAATGGATATGATGTGCACTTGTTGCAGGATGGTCTTGATTTCTGGTTGGGAGGAATAAAGTTGGAGCATACCAAAGGGTGTGTGGCCCATTCAGATGGAGATACCTTAATTCACGCATTATGTGATGCAATGCTTGGAGCATTGGCTCTTGGAGATATTGGCAAGCATTTTCCCGACAATTCTGCTGAGTTTAAGGGTATAGACAGCAAGATACTTCTTTCCAGAGTCAATGAACTTATAAAGGAGAAAGGGTATTGTGTCGTTAATGCAGACTGTACAATATTGCTGCAGAAGCCAAAGGTGGCAAAATATATCCTCTCTATGAGGGAGACCCTTGCAGGGGTGCTTGGGATAGATGTAGAGAGGTTGTCGGTGAAGGCAACAACAACAGAAGGGGCAGGATTTGTTGGAAGGGAAGAGGCTATAGCTGTGTATGCAACAGTGCTGCTTTCCAAAATGTAACAATG
>CALCUQ010000045.1 GCA_937906795.1 uncultured Bacteroidales bacterium
GCCATAAGCCTATGTGGCTTCCTTCTGAAAACTCACTCGATTTTTATAACCGATTTTTTGTCATTTGTCAATAGCTTTTGCTATATAGTTGTGCCCGTCAGCTTCTGCTCCTCTTACTGCCACAAACATACATCCTGGAGTACATTTTCTGGAATCGTCTGTAAGAGATGTTATTTTGTTTAGTATTTCTTTAAATTCCATCGTGTTGCAATATTAAAGTTACTGTGCTGTCTTTACTTATTTTTGTGCCCGCTTGCGGTATTTGTGCCTTTACTTTCCCGTATCCGCTGAATTTTACTTTGTACCCTTGATTTTCCAGAAGATAAATTGCATCTCTTAATCCCATATTCACAACATTTACCAGTGAATCTTCTGACGGGTATATTGCTTTTGCTTTTAATCCTGTTGAATCTGCTTTAAATTCAGACCATCCAGAATCAATGCTCTCTTGCTGATGTCTGTATTCTATCCCCAAAGCGTTAAGTGCTATATTGCTTGATTTGTCGAGTCCTGTATTTACGGCAGGGGTTGTGTTGCTCTTTTTGTCTTTGCCATCAACTACCGGAGTCCAGTCTTTGCTGTTTGCATATATGTGGTCGGCTATTTTTTTGAATACAGGGCCGGCTTTGCTACCGCCATAAAAGTTTCCAAACATTGGGGCTGAGTATAATACAACAATTGCTGTGTATTTTGGGTTCTCGTATGGAAACATTCCTGCAAATGAGGCTTGGTACATTCTTTTTCCTCCTCTTTCGTATCCTCCACCCTTGAATGCCATTCTGGAGGTGCCTGTTTTGCCTGCAATTTTATAATCTTTGTTGTTCAGTGCTTTAGCAGTTCCCTCTTCAACTACATACCTTAATGCCCGTCTTGCTTCAGCTGCTGTGTGTTTTGAGCAGATAGCACCGCTAATTTCTTGTGGCTCAAACTTCTTTATTATCTTACCATCCTGTTGGTAGTTTTCAATAAAGTAAGGTTTCATCATTCTGCCGTCATTGGCAATTGCATTGTAGAAAGTTAGTGTATGCAATGGTGTAAGCAATGTTGCGTATCCTATACCCATTGATGCCAATGTCGGGCCAGACCAGATAGCTTCGTCGGGAGAATGGATAACAGCTCTTCCCTCACCGGGGATATCAAGGTTGAACCTCTCTCCAACTTTCATACTTGTAAGTCTGTCTATAAACTCTTTCTCTTTCCCCTCATAATTGTGGACAGCCAATTTGGCAAAAGCTACATTGGAAGATTTTGCAAGTGCCTTTTTTACATCCATCATTCCATATCCACCTATTTTTGTGTCTGTGATTTTGGCTTTCTTGTAAAGGAATATTCCGTTGCCTCCATCAATTGGATCTTCCAAGTTTACATATCCATCTTCCAGCAGAGCAACCAGTGTTATAAGTTTAAAAACAGAACCTGGCTCTGTTGCATCACCAATAGCGTAGTTGTAAGATTCATCAAACTCACCATTGTCTCCTTTCTTCATATTGGTTATGGCCCTTATTGCACCGGTTTCAACCTCCATAACCAAAGCTGTGGCTCCCTGTACATTTGGCTCTTCTTCCAACTTTTCTCTTAGTGCCTTTTCTGCAGCTTCCTGTATGTCAATATCAATAGTGGTCTGAATGTTTATTCCGTCTTGGGGCTCTGTTGTTTCCTCGCTGTTTATTGGCCTGTATTGTCCTCCGGCAAGTTTCTGGATAATCTGCATCCCGGGTTTGCCTTTAAGGTAAGAATCACAACTGGCCTCAATTCCAACGCCGGTCCCGTCTTCTTTCATGTAACCAATTGTTCTGTAAGCAAGTCTTCCGTATGGATTGGTTCTTTTGTATTTCTTTACAACAATTAGCCCGCCCCTGTATGAGCCAAATTTTATTAGTGGAAATTGTTTGATTTTCTCAAGCTCTGCATAGTCTACCCACTCTTTGTTAAGCAGCAGGTATCTGTTCTTTTTCTCTTTGGCTTCTCTTAGCTTTTTTTCGTAATCCTTAGCGGAAAGTTTTTGTTTTCCTGTATTTTTGGTGCTGAAAAATTCTGCAAGGGCTTTGGCAAGATCGTCTACATATTTGTTGAATGTATCTGGCTGAGGTGCCATACAATCCATTCTAAGTTCGTAGTAAGGAACGGATGTTGCCAATGGTCTGCCGTCTGATGCAAGAATATCTCCCCTAAAGGCCTCTATCTCTTCTCTTACAAAAGAAATCTTTACGTCTTTTTCGTCTTCTGAGTGTATAATTTGCAAATAGGCTATCCTTCCAATTACCACAAAGGCAATTGCAATTACAATCTTGTAAATTATAGCCATTTTTTTAAATATACTCTCAATCATTTTTCAGATAGTTGTTTTCCAGTTTTACTACTCTTGCGGGTTTTGTTGGGTTTTGTAGTGTTGACCCAAGTTCTTTAAGTTTTACAGCTACTTCTCCTCTTTTGCTTTCAAACTGCAGTTTTGCGGTTTTGCTGGTGTAGTCTGCTTTGTAATTTTTTAGTATTGTCTGATTCCGCCTTTTTTCTACCTGTGTGTTCTGTACCCAGATATTTACGGTAATGTATGCTATTATCAAAAAGAAAATATAAGATGCGAACAAGGCTTTTTTAATGGTCCAGTCCTGAAGCAGGATTTTCCCATTGAAAAGGTCTTTTACTTTGAATTTTTTATGTGTGTTTTCTTGTTCCATCTTTTTATTCCAATTGTTTTAGGTCTCTTTCAGTTGTGCAAATCTGAGCTTTGCGCTTCTGCTTCGGGAGTTTGTGGCAATTTCGTTGTCGGGAGGAAGAATAGGCTTTTTGTTTACCAATTCAAATGGGGTGAGGTTTTTGCCATAAAAGTCTTTCTGTGTTTCTCCCTCTGTATTGCCAGTTTTTAAAAAGTTCTTTACCATTCTGTCTTCCAGAGAGTGGTATGTTATCACCGACAATCTTCCTCCTGATTTTAGTGAGCTTATTGTTCCCTGTAGAAAATCCTCCAGTGAGCGCATCTCCATATTTACTTCAATTCTGAGTGCCTGATAAAGTTTTGCCAGAAATTTGTTATACAGTTTTTCAACTGCTTTGCTCAAATCTCCGGTTGTAACAATCTTCCCATTTTCTCTTGCTTTGCAAATAAGCTCTGCGGCTTTCCAGCTCTTGTCAAGCTCTCCGTATGTCTTGAAAATCCTTGTAAGGTCCTCCTGGCTGTAAGTGTTTACCACATCTGCTGCATTGAATTGTGCCAATTGGTTCATTCTCATATCCAATGGAGCGTTGAACCTGAAAGAGAACCCCCTTTCTGAGGTATCAAACTGATGGGAGGAAACTCCTAAATCTGCAAGAATTCCATCTACTTTTCCCAAATAGCCCAACTGATGAACAAAATTCTGTACAAATCTGAAATTGTTGTGAATCAGAACAAGTCTCTCATCTTGCGGGGCATTTGCTATTGCATCACTGTCTCTGTCAAATGCAATAAGCTTTCCATTTGGCCCTAATCTGTTCAGAATTTCCCTACTGTGGCCACCACCTCCAAAAGTGGCATCAATATATATGCCATTTGGATTCTCGTTTATATTAAGTGCTGATACACTTTCGTTTAAAAGTACAGGAATATGATAGACAGACATAGTGCAGGTTTTTTTAGGTTTGTAATTATCCCATAATTTTTTGAGCCAGTTGTGCGAATGAAACAGGATCCATTCTTTTTTGCTCATAAGACTCTTTTGACCAGATTTCAATCTTGTGATCATTACCGGCAAAAATCATCTCTTTTTCTGCTCCAATGCTATCCAGGATTTTTCTTGGAATTGTAATTCTTCCCAATTTTCCGTCAGGCTCAACAAATGCTCTGTCACGCATATATTCTCTCCAGAATTCAGCATGCTCTTTGTTGAAAAAGTTAAGCTTGGCTTTTACTGCATTTGACTCCTCTTCCCACTCTTTGTAGGTGTACATTTCAAGGCAGTTCTCATATAAATCCTTCTTTACTACAAAAGAGAGCTTTTCATCTGCATCAAATACAGATTTAAACGCAGAGGGAAATATCATTCTCCCTTTGTCGTCTATCTTAACACTGTATTCACCTATGAATTTAGCCATTATATTATTTCTTTTTTATAGTAGTATGGTAGATGCAAAATTATAGAAAGTTTTTACAAAATTTTACATTTTTTTACAATTTTTTCCACTTAGTTATCAACAACTGAAAAAACAACATTATCTTTGAATTATAAAAGGGAAAATTATGAGAAATTTTTTATTGGTTTTTGCACTTTTTTTTGCTGTAAGTTGTTCAAATTCAGTACAGGTGGAACAAGAAGATACAAGTGTTAAGGTTCAGGTGAACAAAACCGAATATGGAATAGATACAAGTAACTACATTGTTGAAAACTATACAGTGAAAAAAGGAGACTTTTTTGGTTCTGTTTTGTACAGGTTTGGAATAGGGGCAAGACAGGCTTACAATATCACAATTGCCAGCCGTGATATTTTTGATGTAAGGAAAATAAAAATAGGAAACAAATATGTGATATTAAAGGAAAAAGATTCTCTGAAAACTCCAGCTTATATAGTTTATGATGAAGATAACCTTACAAGTATCATTATTTCACTTAAAGACTCGCTGTATGCCAGAAGATATACAAAAGTTTTGCAAAAAAATCTTAAGATGGGTACAGCAACCATAAGCACATCTTTGTGGAACGATGTGCAAAAGGCAGGTATTCCAGTAATAATGGCACTAAAACTTTCTGATGTATATGATTGTACAATTGATTTCTTTGGCTTGCAGAGTGGTGATTCCTTTGTTGTTACATATGATGAATTGACTTATAATGGAGAGTATATGGGAGTAGGGGATATTCATATGGCAGAGTTTACCCATGCAGGAAAGGTGTACAAGGCGTACAGATTTGCCCAAGGGGATAAAAAGGCCCAGTTCTGGAATCACAATGGGGAGAGTATGAAAAAGGCATTCTTAAAGGCACCGCTTAACTTTACAAGGATAAGTTCCAGATTTACATATGCCCGTAAGCATCCGGTCCTTAAAATTGTAAGACCTCATACCGGAGTGGATTATGCAGCTCCAGCGGGAACTCCTGTTGTAGCATTGGGCGAAGGAGTGGTAATTCATAAAGGTTGGGCCGGCGGCGGTGGAAACACAATAAAAATCAAGCACCCGGGCAATTATGTAACTTCATATATGCACCTTAGAGGTTATGCAAAAGGGATAAAGAAGGGGAGTAGAGTTGCACAGGGAGAGCTTATAGGTTATGTTGGCAGTACAGGTCTCTCTACCGGTCCGCATCTTGACTTTAGGGTTTACAAAAACGGAAAACCTATAGATCCGCTAAAAATGGAAAGCCCAAGTGTTGAGCCTATTGCAAAGGAGTATATGGCAGAGTTTGAGGCAAAAAAAGAGCACTACTACAGACAAATGGATAGTTTGAAAGCAGCAGTGCACATTAAAGACTATTACCAGAGAATTGGTGCTGAGTTTGTAAATTAACAAACAACCATTTCTATAATTCTGATATCATTAACCGGTCTGTCTGCAGCACCGGTTTTTGTATTCTGTATCTTCTCAACAATATCCAATCCCTCTGTAACCTCGCCAAAAACAGTGTATTGTCCATCTAAATGAGGAGTTCCCCCAATGGTAGAGTATGCCTCTTTCTGCTGTGGGGTAAACTTGAATCCACCCATCTGTTTTACTGTAGCTTTGGTAGTTGCTATAAGTTCGTCCTGTAGTAGCATCAAGCCCTCTCTGTCTCTGTTGCGTCTCAGCTCCATTATTTTTTCCTTGTTTTGAGCTACCAGTCCGTTAAACACCTCCTGCTCTTTGTATGCGTTCATCTGTTTTTCCATCTGACCAAGTTTTCCTCCAGGGTATACCTCTCCCCATACAATGTAGAATTGGCTTCCCGACGATTTTCTTTCCGGATTAACCTCATCCCCTTGTCTTGCAGCGGCAAGAGTCCCTCTTTTATGAAAAAGTTCAGGGTATACAATTTCTGCATCAACATTGTATCCAGGGCCACCCGTTCCAAGTGATTTTCCTGCAGGTGCATTCTTTGAGTCTGGATCTCCGGCCTGTATCATAAAACCTTTTATAACTCTGTGAAATAAAGTGTTATTATAAAACCCTTCAGAAGCAAGCTTTAAAAAATTGGCTTTATGAAGAGGTGTCTGATCATATAGTTCAACGGTTATGTCACCTAAAGTTGTTTTTATTACTACTTTGCTCATAATGTTATAGTGTTACATTTTAATTTTCACAAAGATATATTATCTTTGCACCACTTTTAAAAATTTGAACAATAATTTAAAGTAAAAGATATATGGCAACTACAGCAGATTTTAAGAACGGATTGTTCTTCTCTTACAATGGCAAACCTTGTCAATTGATTTATTTCCAACACGTAAAACCAGGTAAAGGTCCTGCTTTTGTTAAATCAAAATTCAGAAATCTTGAGAATGGCAAAATTCTTGAGAATACTTTTAGTGCTGGTGAGAAAATTGAGATCATTACAGTAGAGAGAAGACCATACCAATTCTTGTACAAAGATGAGTCTGGTTACAACTTTATGCATGAGGAGACTTATGATCAAATTCATTTGGAAGAGGATTTTGTTGACAATGCAGACCTAATGAAAGAGGGTCAGCATGTTGAGATGATGTTCCTTGCAGATGAGGAGAGATGTCTAACTTGTGAGCTTCCTCAATTTGTTGAGCTAGAGGTTACTTACACTGAGCCAGCTGTTAAAGGTGATACTGCTTCTACAAATGCACAAAAAGAGTGTACTTTGGAGACCGGTGCAAGAATTATGGTTCCTCTATTCATTAATCAAGGTGAGAAAATCCGCGTTAAAACAGAGGATAGAAGCTACGGTGAGAGAGTAAAATAATCAGTGCTTCTTAATATGGCAGAATGATGGGGATGACCGGTAAGGTTATCCCCTTTTTTTGTCGGGAAGAGGAAAAATAGTGTAGTAGCAACAATGAAACATAAGTTTTCGTATATTTGAACTATAAATAAAAACGGATACCTATGAAAAAGATTTTTTTACTTTTAGCTGTTGCTTTTGCAGCTTATTCTTGTGGCAATATGGCTCAGCAAGCTTTGTCGGATGAGTCTATTGATATGCTTATTGAGCAAGGAATGTATTCTGATGCAGAGCAACTTATCAAAATTAAAATTGCAACAGAAAACCTTACTCCATCGCAGGTGTATGATCTTAATTCCAAAATTGATGTGATGCATAGAATAAGAAGGGATTTCAGAAAGGATGATACAACTGTAATGGCTTACATTAAGAAGATTATTCCAGATGTTACACCTGAGCAGATTGCCCATTGGGAGAGTACAGGTGCTTTGGAGTGTAAGGTTATTGATGGAGTAAAGAAATATTTCTGGAATGCTCCAAGAAACTTGTTTAGAATTGATGCTCAGGCTCAAAAGCATTGGGATGTAAATGGCAGACAGTCAGATGAACTTGATGTTTTCTTGGGAGAATATCTTCCAAAGGTTGTACAAAAAGCTTCTGCTAAAAAGATTGAGAATGTTCTTATGCCTGAGAAATTTAAAATCAAATATACCCTTACTGTAAAGGCTAATGAGGTCCCTGAGGGAGAAATGATTAGAGTATGGCTTCCATATCCTATGAAAACAGAGCGCAGTTCTGATATAAAACTTTTATCTACAACCCAACCTGATTATATAATTTCTCCAGATTCTTATGTTCATAAAAGTATGTATATGGAGGCTGTAGCCCAAAAGGATAAAGAGGCGGAGTTTGGATATGAGCTTGAGTATACTGCATACAATCACTGGTTCAATTTTGGTGCTGAGGATGTGAAACCTTATGATACAGAGAGTGAACTTTACAAAAAATATACTGCAGAAAGAAAAACTCATGTAATATTTACTCCAGATATCAAGAGAATTACAGACAGCATTGTAGGAACAGAGCAGAACCCGTACCTTAAGGCGAGAAAAATATTTGATTATATAACTGCAAATTATCCATGGGCAAGTGCAAGAGAGTACTCAACAATAGGAAATATTCCTCAGTATGTGTTTGACAATAAG
>CALCUQ010000046.1 GCA_937906795.1 uncultured Bacteroidales bacterium
GTTCAGACATCTTGGTTATAAGGTAAGATATGTAAGAAACATTACAGATGTAGGACATTTGGAAAATGATTCGGATGCCGGTGAGGATAAAATTGCAAAAAAAGCAAGATTGGAGCAATTGGAGCCTATGGAGGTTGTCCAATTCTATACTTTGAGATTCCATGAGGCTATGAGAAAACTTAATACTTGTCCTCCAAGTATTGAGCCTAGAGCTTCTGGTCATATTATAGAGCAGATCAATCTTGTACAGACCATATTGGATAAGGGTTTGGCATATATCAGCAACGGATCTGTTTATTTTGATGTAAATGCTTACAACAAAGAGCATAATTATGGTGTTTTGTCGGGAAGAAACTTGGACGAAATGAATGCAAACACCCGTGCACTGGACGGACAAGATGACAAACGTTGCTTTGCAGATTTTGCATTGTGGAAAAAAGCTTCTCCTGAGCATATTATGAGATGGCCTTCTCCTTGGAGTGACGGTTTCCCTGGCTGGCATCTTGAGTGTTCTGCAATGAGTGCAAAATATTTGGGTGAGGAATTTGATATTCATGGAGGTGGAATGGATCTTATGTTCCCTCACCATGAATGTGAGCTTGCACAAAATACGGCATCGAGAGGAAACGGTGGCGTAAAGTATTGGATGCACAACAATATGATTACCATAAACGGTAAGAAAATGGGTAAATCCTATGGCAACTTTATTACTTTGGAAGAGTTGTTTACAGGAAGTCACAAATTGTTGGAGCAACCATATTCTCCAATGACTGTAAGGTTCTTTATCCTTCAGGCTCATTACAGAAGTACATTGGATTTCAGTAATGAGGCATTGCAGGCAGCAGAGAAAGGGCTTAAAAAAATGTTGCAGGCGGCATCAGATGTAAAAGGAGTGAAAGTATCGGCTTCTTCTGCAGAACTTGTTAAAGAGATAGCTGTACTAAAAGAAAATATTTATGCAGCTCTTTGTGATGATTTGAATACACCTATTGCACTTTCACATCTTTTTGATGCAGTGAGAATTGTAAATCAGGTCAAAGATGGCAAACTTGCACTTGGAGAAAATGAGAAAGCAATATTGGCATCATTGTTTACAGATATAGTAGATGGTGTTTTGGGTATTGCTACTGAGGGGCAGGCAGACTCTTCACAAGAGGGAACAACCAAAATACTGGATGGCCTTATCAATATGGTACTTGAAGAGAGAAAAGTTGCTAAAGCAAATAAGGACTGGGCTAAAGCAGATGAGATAAGAGACAAGCTTGTTGCTTTGGGTATTCAGTTAAAAGATGGTAAAAATGGAACAGAATGGTCTATCTGATAAAATAGGATAATCTCCATCTGTTCAGGTATAAAAGTAAAAGAGGCCGGGTCAAAAAAATTTGATCCAGCCTCTTTTTTTATTGCTAAAGTCTAGTTTTTACAATATTTGTCTAGCCATCCAAAGAACTCTCTGTTCCAGTGGATAGAGTTTTGAGGTTTAAGAATCCAGTGATTCTCTTCTGGGAACAATAATAATTTGCTCTCTACGCCATGCATTTGTGCAGCATTGAATGCAGCCATACCTTGGTCAACAGGTACTCTGTAATCCATTTCTCCGTGAGTAATAAGAATAGGAGTGTTCCAGTTCTTAATAAGTTTATGTGCAGAATTGCCGTAATGACGGGTGGCAACATTGTTGTTATCCCAAGGAGCACCGCCATTATCCCAATTAGGGAACCATAGCTCTTCTGTCATCATATACATATGCTCCTGATTGAATATACCGGCATGAGCAATCAATGCAGAGAATCTGTTCTGGTGAATTCCAGCAAGATAATAAACAGAATAACCACCGTAGCTTGCACCTGTTGCAGCAACTTTTCCAACATAAGGCTCTTTCTTCATGTTATCTACAGAAGTAAGATAATCCTGCATATTAAGGCCAATGTAATCTCCAGAAATTTGCTCACACCAAGGTTGTCCAAATGCTGTTGTACCTCTTCTGTTAGGAAGAATTACAATATAGCCTTCAGATGCCATAAGCCTGTAGTTCCATCTTGTAGAGAATCCTTGGCTGATTGTACCTTGAGGACCGCCCAAACACATAAGGATAGCAGGATAAACCTTGCTCTTGTCAAACTTAGGAGGATATACAATCCAAGTATGCATTTGTTTGCCATCTACTGTTTTCATCCATCTTTGTTCAACAGTTGGAGTATCCAATTTTGCCAAAGTTTCGCTGTTTTCATTGGTAAGTTGTTTGACAATACCTGTTACCGGATCTACAGAAACAATTTCTGCCGGACGCATCATACAAGTATTAGTAGCTATAAGTTCCTTTACGCTGCCATCTGCATTTGAAATCACACTTACACCGCTAAAATCAAAGATAAGATCTGCAGGTGTAATTCTTCTTATACCCTCTCCATAGTTTATAGGCAAGTAACCGGTACCTTCATTATCAATAATTGGATTTCCACATACCTTATTTACATCTACCTCAAAAAGAGCAGTAAGGGCGTTTACACAAGAGTTGAAATAAATCTTATCGCAAGATGCAGACCAGGCAATAGCCTCTACATTATATTTATAGTCTGTTGTAAGTTCTTTCATAAAAGGTTTAAAATCTTTTGAATCAAGATTAGCATAAACCTTATCCATATCTATAACAAACAATCTTCTCTTATCCGCCTCATAACCACCTCTTTCCATGCTTACAAAAGCAAGAGATTTTCCATCTGGTGCAAAAAGAGGCTCAGTATCATAACCCATCATGCCGGCAGTCAGGTTTTGTGTTGCACCGGTCTCTACATTGTATAGGTATATGTCTGTATTTGTTGAGAATGCGTAATCTCTGCCCCATAGTTTTCTGCAAGAGTATGCAATGTAATTACCGCAAGGGCTCCATGAAAGTTGCTCAAGTCCGCCAAATGGAAGAGTAGGAAGTTCAAATGGTTTTCCCTCCACCTCAGGGTTTGCAGTATCCCCGGCAAGGATATCTTTTGAGTTGGCAAACTCATTTCCGTTGAAATCTGCTACAAAAGTGTGAGGAACCTCCTCTACAAAATGATCCCAGTGGCGGTACATTAGTGAGGTGTATGTTCTTCCCGACGATTTGTCAAGGTCCGGATACATATCTGTTGGCTTTACAGCAGCCTTTACAGATTTTACATACATAACTTTATTTGCAGACGGAGAAAGTTCAAAAGCCTCAACTCCGCTTGGAGCATTAACTTTCATCTCACCCTCCAAAGTGCCATTTACTACATTTGCGGTGAATACCTCTCCACCACGCATATAGATAATTTGCGAATCGTTGATCCATCTTGCGTTAGACTCGCTTTTAGCAGAGTTGGTAACTTTTACATTATTTGAACCATCTGTGTTCATAATGTACAGCTCCCTGTTGCCTTTGTTCTGCTCTATACTTGTATAGGTAACACCATATAAAATCTTAGATCCGTCTGGTGAAACCTGGGGGTCTGAAACTTTGCCAAGAGAATGCATTATCTCTGGGGTGTATTGCCCATCAATTACCTTTATGTCTGTTTTGGTAATTATTTTCTCATTATCATTACCGCTGCAAGCACTCATAACTGTTGCCAATAGCATAATTGGAATAATAAATTTTTTCATTCTGTATACGCCTCCCAAAATTGTAACGTATTTATTATATCACTGGTTTTGGGTGAAAACAAGGTGGAAGTTAAAATTATTTCATCCATTTAGGCATAGGCACCTTTAAGATAATGGTCAAAGAATTGTGAAAGTCTAATACTCAAATCTTTACAGTTCTTTCTTTCTACAAGGTTATGCTCCTCATTGTTATATTGAAGCAGCCATGCAACCTTGCCAAGTCTGCGTAATCCTGCAAAGAATTCAATGCCCTGATACCATGGAACAGCACCATCTTTATCATTGTGCATAATAAGCACTGGAGTTGTAACATTTGGAGCAAAGAAAAGAGGTGAGTTTTCATAGTACAGATCAAAACCACTCCACAAGTCTTTACCAATACGGCTTTGTCCTTGCTCATATTGTACTTGTCTGGTGATTCCGCTACCCCATCTTATTCCACCATATGCACTTGTCATATTTGATACAGGAGCACCGGCACCGGCTGCTTTGAATTTGTTTGTTTGGGTAATCATATAAGCAACCTGATATCCGCCCCAACTTTGGCCCTGAATAGCCATATTGTTGCCGTCAATCCAAGAGTAAGTTTCTTCAAGCATTTTTACACCAGGTATAATTGAACGCATTGCACATTGTCCTGGATGACCATCTTTATAATAAATGTCTGGTACAAATACCACATACCCGTTACTTACAAAATAAGGGATGTTTATAACTGATCTGCTTGGAGATGGTACTCTGCTTGCGTATAAATTGTCTGACTCTTTTTCATAGAAATATATCATTACAGGATATTTCTTGGTAGAATCAAAGTCTTCTGGTTTAAATAACAGACCTTCGCAGAAAATATCATCTTCTGTCTTCCAGTTTACAAGTTCAACTGTACCCCAGTTGTAGTCTCTTTGCTGAGGGTTTATATCTGTAATTTGTTTTTGTGTCTTAAAGTTATCGTAAGTTATATATGCATTGTTGCCATCTTCAAAATTGCCTCTGGTATAAACAAAGGCTGCTTTTTTGCCTTTGCCAGGCTTAGAGTAGTTAAAGTTGCCAAATGTGTATGGCCCCTCAACAATTTTGGTTACAACGCTTCTTTTCTTGGTAATGTCTTTAATTGCCAAACCATTTTGCTTGGTTGTTCTGTTGAATGTGTTAAAGTATACCGGCTCATCAAGTTTGATTTCCGGAGTTGCTCCCAAAATGGCACGTCCTCCATTTGGTTTGTCGGGATCCTCAATAATAACTGTAATGCTAAGTTTTGTGTTGTTCTTTTTGCCGTACTCATCTGTAAACATTACTGGAGTGGACAAATTGTTCATATCAAATTTCCAGTAATCGAATTTGTCACGTATAAGTACTGCGCTGCCGTCTTCATACCAAGCTATTCCTCCATTTGCACCGGCAAGGCTTGGGGTATCGTGTTCGTCGTTTACAAAACTTACATTCATATTTTCTGTAAGGTTGGTAAACTTGCCGCTGGCCACAGAATATAGTATCCAGTCTTGTTGCTTTTTGTCAAATGTAAGAGCGTAATCTCCTTTTGGAGAGAATGACAGTCCACTTATGCATACACCTTCCAAAAGAAGTTTCTGTGAGCCGTCTTTTACATTTACAAGATAAACATCTGTTGTTCTGCTGTAATCCCATTGAGATTGGATTCTGTATTTTTTGTCGTTGCCAATAAGTGCCCAATCTGCCATTTTATCGTTTGGAACATTTACAAATGGAACATCAAGAGTTCCTAATTGTACAAATTTGTCTTGTAGGGATGTGTTTATATATGCAGTGTAGGTCTGTTTAAGGTCTCTTGCTCTTCTAAGCAATTGAACTGGTTGCAAATAATCTTCATTCCATGTCCATATATCCAACACAGGTTGCTCAAACTCAACCAATGTAGTGTCTTTTTCGCGTGGTTTTGGAGAGGTGCCAAAGAATAGTCTTTTGCCATCTTTGCTAAACATCAATGCGCCGTTCTCATTTACAATCCAACCTTGTTGCAAACCGTTCATTTTATTGTGGGCAGCAACATTCAAAGTGTTTGTTGTGGTGTTGTACAAATAAATGCTTATATCTTTTTTGGCAGCTTTGGATGTGTCTGTATTTGCATAGAAGGCCATAAATTCAACTTCGCTAAAGGTAGGCAGTTTGAATTTTGATCCTTTTTCTCCTTCAAGAACTGTTTTGCTCTCTCCTGTGTTTGGAGTGTAAAGTTTAAGGGCTGGTTTTGTCAGAGTGTCTTTTTTCTGAGGCTCTACAATGTATGCAAGCAAATTGCCCTCTTTGTTGAATTTGTATGATGATACATTTTTAATTGTATCGATACTTCCTTTCTGGATGTTCAAAACATATAGCTCTTTTGCTGGAGTTGCTTTTTGGGGTTTCTTGCCATCTTTTGCATCTTTCTTCTCTTTTGAAGGGGCCTCTTTTTTAGGAGTAAGCTCAAATGCTATATGTGAAAAAAGTTTGTCGGGACAAGAATGAGACTTGTAATTTGCAAATTTTTGTATCTCTCCTGTTACAACATCTATAATTGCCAAAGTATCTTTTGGCATATCATCTTTCTTTGTTTTTTTAATTTTTGCATCTCTGGTCTGTTTGAAAAGAGGCTTTACAACGGCAATTACCTTGCTGTGGTCCTGGCTAAGTTTTGCTCTTGTTGCTCTTGGAACAGAGATTTTTTTATTTGTTCTGATGTTCTCAATAATTAGTTCATTATCTCCTTCCTGAGGTGAGATAGTGTACATTAGAATATCACCGTTGTCGGGCAAAGTAACAGCTCTGAGACTTTTCCATGAGTCATAAACAGAGTGGTCTAACGCTGGTTTTTGTGCAAATAATGAAAAACTTGCAACAAAAAGTACCAGAAAAATGTTTAGTTTTTTCATAGGAACAATATTTAATCAATTTTTTATTGTCAAATTTATTAGTTGGTAAAAATACACTATATTTGCAAACTTGCAAAGTAAGAATGTTAACTTTTAATAAATAATAAATTATATGGTTTATTCACACGAGGTACAACACATGTGTGTTGTTAAAAAAGGTCCTAACCACGGTCCGGCACCTATTCCCCAAGAGGGCAAATGGGTGAGAAGCAAAGAGGTAAAAGATATTTCTGGTTTAACCCATGGTATTGGTTGGTGTGCTCCTCAACAAGGTGCTTGTAAGTTGACATTGAACGTGAAGGAAGGTATCATCCAGGAAGCATTGGTTGAAACAATCGGTTGCTCTGGTATGACTCACTCTGCTGCTATGGCATCAGAAATCCTCCCGGGCAAGACTGTATTGGAAGCTTTGAACACTGACTTGGTGTGCGACGCTATCAACACTGCTATGCGTGAATTGTTCTTGCAAATCGTTTACGGTCGTACTCAGTCTGCTTTCTCTGAAGGCGGTTTGATGATCGGTGCAGGTTTGGAAGACTTGGGTAAGGGTCTCCGCAGCCAGGTAGGTACTTTGTACGGTACATTGGCAAAGGGTCCTCGCTACTTGGAAATGGCAGAAGGTTACATCAACCGTATCGCTTTGGACAAGGACGATCAGATTTGCGGTTATGAATTCATCCACATGGGTAAGTTCATGGACGAAATCAAGAAGGGTACAGACGCTAACGAAGCTTTGAAGAAAGTAACAGGTACTTACGGACGCTTCACAGCTGAACAGGGTGCAGTTAAACATATTGATCCACGTCACGAATAATATAAGGAGGAAAGAACTATGATTAGAGAAGTAAAATTCGAAAGCCAGGACCGTCGTATGAAGCAGATTCTCGCTGCTTTGAATGAAAACGGTATTAAAGACATCGAAGAAGCTAACGCTATCTGCGAAGAATATGGTTTGGATCCTTATTTGGCATGTGAAGAAACTCAGCCTATCTGTTTCGAAAACGCCAAGTGGGCTTACGTGGTAGGTTGCGCCATCGCTATCAAGAAGGGTTGCAAGGTTGCTGCTGACGCTGCCGAAGCTATCGGTATCGGTTTGCAGGCATTCTGTATCCCGGGTTCTGTAGCTGACGACCGTAAGGTAGGTATCGGCCACGGTAACTTGGCTGCTATGTTGCTCCGCGAAGAAACCAAGTGTTTCGCATTCTTGGCAGGTCACGAATCATTCGCTGCTGCTGAAGGTGCTATCAAGATTGCTGCTAAGGCTGACAAGGTACGTAAGGAACCTCTCCGCGTTATCTTGAACGGTTTGGGTAAGGACGCTGCTCAGATCATCGCCCGTATCAACGGCTTTACATATGTACAGACTCAGTTCGACTACTTCACTGGTGAATTGAAGGAAGTACAGCGCATCGCTTACTCTGACGGTCCTCGTGCAAAGGTGAACTGCTACGGTGTGGACGATGTTCGCGAAGGTGTAGCTGTAATGTGGCACGAAGGTGTAGACGTATCTATCACAGGTAACTCTACTAACCCGACTCGCTTCCAGCACCCGACTGCAG
>CALCUQ010000047.1 GCA_937906795.1 uncultured Bacteroidales bacterium
GGCCTGTATCTTAAAAGAATATCCACTCAAGCCGACTTGAATGGATATCCTGTCTGTATTATCTATCATAGTCCTATGACTATTATCGGACTACTCCCAGTTACCTGCGTTATTGTTAGGCTGTGAGATACTACCTACCTGAAGGCCCTTGTAACGTCCCTGATCCTCTCTTTCAGCATCAAGATTGATTCTGAGCTGGTTGTTAAGACCCTTGAGGAGCGACTTGAACGGCATTGAAGCCTCAAACAAAGGAACATCTACACCAGACACTTTCTTAATAACGGCTTTCATAATAGTTTGTTTGCCATTAGAGAAAGGAATGTATTTAAGATCCTCAAGTACAAAACCTGCTCTTTTTAGAAGAGTGTCTTTTACTGGAATCTCAATATCAATTGAAAGTACTAGGTTCATACCTTTTTCGTAGTACTCTAACAATTGCTCGTTAGTAATTTTTTTGTTTTTCTTCTTCAAAGCCTCAGTGTTAGCAACAGCAACAGAGTCATCTCTTGAACCAATTTGTTTAACAATAGTAATTTTACCATTGTTGTAGAAATCAATTAGAGAGTCAATGCTTTCTGTAAAATGGCCATATGAACCTTTGAAAGCATCTTGAAGAGTACGGATGTCTTTTAGACGTTGGATACCAACTTGAGCTCTATCATCTCTTTCTTTGTTGAATCTAACAGGCTCTTGAACGCTGTTGTAGATTGCATAAGCTAGAGCTACAATTACAATTGGAAGAACAATGATTGTTAAAATCTTTCTCATGTTTATTAAGTGTGTTTTATTATATATAGACTTTTTAAGAATATGCAAAAGTAAAAAATATATCTTTTACTTGCAATATATTTTTAAATTTGCACAAAATAAATTTGAGTAAAAATGGAAATCTGGAGAAATGATTTGCAAGATAATCTGAAAGGGGTTGAAAGGTTTGTAAAGGAGATAGATAAGGTAAAGGATATTGTAATTATAGGTCATATTAATCCCGACGGAGATTGTATTGGGTCCATTACAGGTTTGGGAGGATATCTGAGTGAGTGTTGCAACAAGCGTGTAACCCTTATTGTACCCAACGCCATTCCTGGATATCTGTCTTTCCTTTTGAACGATCTTGTTTTATATACCTTTGATTCTCAGAGGGATTTGAGCGAGAGCGCCTAAAATGGAGCAGACCTTATAATATGTATGGATCTTAATTCTCCAAAAAGGTTGGATGATTTGGGAGTTCTTATGGAGCAGAGCAATTGTCCTAAAGTGCTAATAGATCATCATCCTTTCCCAAGTGATTGCTTTGATGTGGTATATTCTTATCCGGAGTCATCATCTACTTGTGAGCTAGCATACTGGATAATAAAACAGATGATAAGTTTGAGAGCAAAGAATGAAAAAATTTCTCAGAATGTAGCAATATCGTTATATACCGGAATGATGACAGATACAAACAATTTTGCAAATTCTGTCCTTCCATCAACTTTTAGAATGGCTGGAGAGCTTGTTACAATGGGTATAGACAAGGATTTGCTTCAAAGTATGGTATTTGGCGGTTACAGCGAGAGCAGAATGAGACTAATGGGAGATATGCTTTTGAATAAAATGTCTATCCATAGTGATTTGGATGCATCTGTTATGGTAATTACAAATGAGGATAAACAAAAGTACAATTTTCAGAAAGGGGACTCAGAAGGTTTTGTAAATTTACCTTTAAATATAAAGGAGGTGCAGGTTTCTGCACTTTTTACAGAAGACGACGGTTTTGTTAGGGTGTCATTGAGATCAAAAGGGGATTTCCCTGTGAACAAATTAAGTAATATGTTCTTTAACGGAGGTGGGCATCAGAGAGCTGCAGGGGGGAGAATCTCTATCCCGATAACCCAGGTTGAGGAGTATTTTGTAAAATCTTTACGTAAATTTAAGGAATCTGAAATTTAGGGCATACCTTTTGCTAAAAAATAAGTCATGAAAAAATTTTTAGTTGTTATAGCAGCTTTCTTTGCAGTTGTTTCTTGTTCCAAGCAGGATAGGGAGAATACAATGGCAGACCAGGAGAAGTATATAGATACATATATATCATCTTTGGGTGATGTAAGGGTACAAAGAAATGGTGGAGTCAGCAGAATAGTATATAAAGAGGGAGTGGGTTTGGATTCACTGGCAGTGGGTGATTCTGTAAAGTTCTACTACAGCGGTTATATGTTTACCAGAGGTAAGGGAAGATTGTTTGTAACTAATGTAGATTCGGTAGCACAAGCTCACCAGTTCCCTTGTTCAGAGGCCCCTGAATGTATAAAATTGGAAAAAGGGGATATAATCGATGGGTTTTATTATGGATTGCAAGGTGCCAGAGCTGGTGAAAAATGTGAAATTGTCTTCTCTGCAAAATATGGTTATGAAAATACTGTAGTTTACAATATTCCAAAGCTTACATCGTTATTATTTGAGATACAGATAGCAGAAATTATTAAAAATTAGTATATTTGCACTCTTATGGTAAAGAATTTATTGAAATATATATTGTTGGCCTTTGTAGGGCTTTCATTGGTTTCCTGTGCCGAGGAGGTAGAGGATACAACTAGAGATATTCAGGAGAGAATATTGGATGCTTATATAGCTGTTAATTGTCCCGATGCAAAAAAATACCCAAGTGGATTGACAATTATTGATTTTAAACAAGGTCAGGGTGCACCTGTGTACAGAAGGACAGCGGTATATGCAGATTATACGCTAAAAGGATTTGATGGTACAGTTGTAGAGACAACTGACCCTGATTTGGCTAAGAAAATTGGCATATATTCACCATCGGAGTATTTTGGCCCAAAATATATGGAGATTGGATTCAATTCAACATACAAGGGATTGGAAGAGATTCTTCTTATGATGAATGAAGGAGCCAAAGCTAATTTCATTCTGCCACCATGGCTAACATATAAAGACACTTTGCAAAAAGGTACATGGGGCTCTCAGGTAAATGGTATTTATGATTTCAAATGTAATTTTCTTATTACAGATATAGTAAAATACGAGAGAGATACAATTAGGAAATTTGTAAGAAAGAATTACATTACAATGGATACCTTAAAGACAGGTGCCTATTTCAAAAAATTGATTGACAGTGGTGGCGATACTTTAAAAAATGGAAAGTCAATTGATGTAAGATATGTTGGCAAGTTGCTTGATGGCTATGTTTTTGATACCAATATTATGGATACAGCAAAGAAGTATGGTATCTATGATGCAGGAAATGATTATGAACCACTTTCTGTAACCTGTGAAAAAGATTTTCAGACTATGGCAGAGACCTCAAGCCTTGTACCAGGTTTCTGTATGGGCTTGTTGGAAATGAATGTGGGTGATGTTGCTGTAATAATCTTTAATTCTGATTATGGATACAGTTTCAATGGTAAAGACCCAATTGGACCATACCAACCATTATTCTTCTGGTTGTATATAGAATCTCAGGACGAGTAAAGTTTTCAATTGATATATGTAAAAAAAAGTTGACCGGGCAGGCCAACTTTTTTTGTTTATGTTATACTATGATTAGTATTTGCT
>CALCUQ010000048.1 GCA_937906795.1 uncultured Bacteroidales bacterium
GTTTGTTGTCTGCCGCATCACGTACTTCGAGGCGGTACTCACCATATACGAAATCCGGTACCAGTCTGTTTCTTGTGCCTGCCCAAATTGGTTCTGCCTTTAATCCCGACAAATATACATTCTGTTCCTTCCCGTTGCCTGCAAAGGTCAGGTCAAGACGTAATTGACCATCGGTAAAATGGCTGTAATATTGAGGATTGTCAGCAATCTCCTGTTTGGTAATTGCACCTTTGTAAGGTGTTTCCACAACATTTTGTGCAGTTTGGTATGCGGCTCCTGCACAATTCTGCCCGCATTGTGCAGAAACCGTAAATGGCAACAACATCAAAAGCGGGCAGAATAGTTTTTTTAGAATATGATTCATCTGATCTGTTTCTTCAGTTCTATAGTGTTCCTCTAAATGGGGATGGGTAGGATTACTTTCCCACGTAGTTCTGTGGAGTAATTACAAGAATTTCATTCTTAACTGAATCAGAGACCTCAAGTCCCTTTACAAACTCCTGTATACTCTCTTTGGTAATGCCTGCGTTGCCGCGGGTGAGTGCCTTAAGTGCCTCATAAGGGTTAGGATAGCCCTCTCTGCGCAATACTGTCTGGATACCCTCTGCAACAACAGCCCAGTTTGCCTCAAGATCCCTGTCAAGGGCTGCCTCGTTAAGGATAAGTTTGCCAAGTCCCTTCTTCAACGATCTGAATGAAATCATGCTGTGCGCCAATGGAACACCGACGTTTCTGAGAACTGTCGAGTCTGTAAGGTCTCTCTGGAGCCTTGAGACAGGAAGTTTTGCTGCAAGGTGTGCGTAAATTGCATTTGCAATTCCAAAGTTGCCCTCTGCATTCTCAAAGTCAATAGGGTTCACTTTGTGAGGCATTGCAGATGACCCAACCTCGCCTGCTTTCACTTTCTGGCGGAAATACTCCATGGAAATATATGTCCACATATCCCTTGCAAGGTCTATGAGTATTGTGTTTATCCTCTCAAGATTATGGAACAGTGCGGCCAGATTGTCGTAGTGCTCAATCTGGGTTGTAGGGTATGAGCGTTTGAGGCCAAGTTTCCCACCTACAAACTCTGCTGCAAATTGGTTCCAGTCAATATGCGGATATGCAAAATTGTGTGCATTGAAATTTCCTGTGGCTCCACCAAATTTGGCAGAATAAGGGACTTGCTGCAGAAGTCTCAACTGCTCTTTCAATCTGGCTACAAAGACATAAATCTCTTTGCCGAGGCGGGTAGGGGATGCAGGCTGGCCATGAGTATGGGCAAGCATA
>CALCUQ010000049.1 GCA_937906795.1 uncultured Bacteroidales bacterium
GGCTTGAAGTTGGTGGTCAACGAGCACCATTCTCAATTGTTCCTGGCGTAGAGATTCCAGGTATGCTCTCTATTTTGGCAACTCACGACATAGATGGATATGTTCCTGGTATCAACGACCTAATCGGTGGATATCGTGATCCTGATGGAGTAAGACACCCATCTGCCGAAGAGAAAATGGAGAGAGGAAGATATGCCATTGAGGCCTTCAAGGAGTACAGAGAGCTAAGGGATGTTGATCCCGATTCTGCAGCTGTTGCCAGAGCAAAACTGGAGGAGAATGTGGAATTTTTCGGCTACGGTTACATTGATGACCCAGAAGAGTTAATACCTCCTGTTCCTATTGTTTATTGGGCATTCAGAGTGATGGTTGGCGTAGGTTGTTTCTTCATGCTCCTGCTTGTTGTAGTGCTATGGGCAGAATGGAAGAAGAAGCTTGAGGGAATGAAGTGGTTGCAGTACACTGCCCTACTCTCTATCCCACTCGTCTATCTTGGAGGTCAAGCAGGATGGATAGTAGCAGAGGTTGGTCGTCAACCATGGACCATAGAAGGCTTGTTGCCTGTAAATGCAGCAGTATCAAGTGTAAGTGCAGCATCAGTGCAAACCACCTTCTGGCTCTTCGTTGCCATCTTCACCCTGTTCTTTATAATTGGGTTGAGGATTATGATAAAGAGCCTCACCCCCGGCCCCAAAATTGAAGGGTTGAAAAATTGAAGGATTGAAAAAGCCTCACCCCCGCCCCTCTCCATAATGAGAGGGGAGTAAAATGTCTCAAGGTATGCATGACAATTACAAAACAGCTTCACCTGACAGATATTCACTACTGAAAGAGTTTGCGAAACATAACAGGAAAGAAATGACCGAAAGCGAGACTATCCTGTGGAACGCATTAAGGAAGCAAATTGATTGTTATAAATTCAGAAGACAACATATTATAGGTGATTATGTTGCTGATTTTGTATGCTTGTCAGAAATGTTGGTGATTGAAGTTGACGGTGGTTACCACAACCAACCAGAACAGATAGACAAAGACTTGATACGCACAGACAATTTGCAGGACATGGGGTTTAATGTTATCAGATTCAACAACAACGAAATTTTAGATGATGTTAAAGACGTCATTAGACGAATAAAAGAAGAATTAATAAAATAAACATAATATGGAACAAAACAATAACAACAATGCGGTTGTAGCCACTCCCCTCTCCGCCGGGAGAGGGGCCGGGGGTGAGGCCGTATTTGTATATTGCGAGATAGAAGGCACACAGGTACAGGAAGTATCTCAGGAATTGCTGACGAAAGGACGCAAGCTTGCCAATCAACTTAATGTAGAGTTGCACGCCGTGGTTGCCGGCACAGGCATCAAGGACAAGGTGGAAGAGCAGATACTGCCATACGGCGTTGACAAACTCTTCGTGTTCGACGGCGAGGGCCTGTTCCCATACACATCGGCTCCACATACCGACATTTTGGTGAACCTCTTCAAGGAGGAGCAACCACAGATTTGCCTTATGGGTGCAACTGTTATCGGTCGCGACCTCGGCCCAAGAGTTTCGTCATCTCTCTTCAGCGGTCTGACAGCCGACTGTACAGAACTTGAAATCGGTCCATACGAGGACAAGAAGAACAATAAGGTTTATGAGAACCTGCTCTATCAGATTCGTCCTGCTTTCGGTGGAAACATCGTGGCAACTATCGTAAATCCTGATAACCGTCCACAGATGGCAACAGTACGCTCCGGCGTTATGCAGAAGGCCGTTTACGAGGGCGAGTGCAAGAAAGAAGTGGTTTACCCAGAAGTATCTAAATACGTGTCTCCAGAGGCATATGTTGTGAAAGTGCTCACTCACGAGGTGCAGGAAGCACAGCACAACCTGAAGGGTTCGCCAATCGTTGTTGCCGGCGGTTACGGTGTCGGTTCAAAGGAAGGTTTCGACCAGCTGTTCCAGTTGGCAAAGGTTCTCCACGGCGAGGTAGGCGGCAGTCGTGCTGCCGTTGATGCCGGTTGGATTGACCACGACCGCCAGATTGGCCAGACCGGTGTAACGGTACATCCAAAGGTATATATTGCCTGCGGTATCTCTGGCCAGATTCAGCACATAGCAGGTATGCAGGATTCAGGCATCATCATCTCTGTAAACAACGACCCAGACGCTCCAATCAACAAGATTGCCGACTACGTAATCGTTGGTACTGTAGAGGAGGTTGTGCCTAAGTTGATTAAGTATTATAAGCAGAATAGTAAATAACATCTAGCTATAGGAGATAGAAGGAGATAAAAGAAGATAGAAGAAGATAAAGGACATTTGCATGAC
>CALCUQ010000050.1 GCA_937906795.1 uncultured Bacteroidales bacterium
CTGCAGGTATAGCAAATAGCCAAGGTGATATATTAAAATTGGCAGCAAGGCTTTCACATTGTTTTGCTACATCAAGATTGTCATTGTTTGGAATCAATATTCCAGCCACAATAAAGAATATGGTAGTAAGGATAAATGTAGGTACACTTGTAATAAGAGTATATTTTACGTGTTCATACAGATTAACCCTCGCTATAGATGCAGACAAGTTTGTTGTATCAGACAGAGGAGAAATCTTGTCTCCAAAATATGCTCCCGACAAAATGGCACCGGCTAGCCATCCATTGTCAAATCCCATAATCTGACCCGCACTCAACATTGCAACACCAATTGTACCAACTGTTGTCCAGCTGCTTCCAATCATTGTAGAGATAAGACCTGTAAAAATGAATACTACAAACAGGAATACAGAAGGATCAATAATTTTTAATCCATAGTATACAATGCTTGGAACAACTCCAGAAAGAGTCCAGGAAGCTGTAAGAGCACCAATCATCAGAACTATAAATAGGGCAGATGTTGTCTTGCTCATATTGTCCATCATCCCTTCCTCAATCTTTTCCCAAGGAATTTTTAAGTATAGTATACATATAAGTGCAGCTATAATGCTACCGGTAATAAGTGCTATTTGCGATGGCCCACTTGTAAGATCTTCTCCAAAAAGATATACACCAATAACTATCAATGTAACAATTGTCAGTATCGGAACCATCGCCAATGTAATAGAGGGCTTTCTCATATTGTGTATTTTGTAGTTTTATAATCCTGTAAAATCAATATCTGTAAAGGCCAAAGATGGGATCATCCATCTGGAGCATTCTCTGGCATCATTGCCAATAAGGGCAATGTTTTTCCAAAGTTTTACAATATTGCCACTTATATTCATCTCCTTTATAGGGAATAAAATTTCCCCTTTCTCAAAGTAGAAGCCTTGGATTCCATAAGAATAATCGCCTGTTGCTCCGTTACAGTTACCTCCATTGAATCCTGTTACAAAGATACCCTTATCCAGTAATTTTATCATATCTTTTGCTGATAAATTTCTGTATTTGGCAGGAAATTCCTCTAAAGAGAACCTTGGAACAGACGGACTCTCTACAGTTGGGGCAATTCCCATTTTATTTGCAGTGTATGTGTTAATGAAAAATGAGTTTATCCTGCCTCTGTCAATTATATCAAGATTTTTTGTAGCAAGGCCATCTCCATCCCAGTATCTGCTTCCACTCAATCCTTTTACGTGTGGAGTATCTTTTAAAATGAATTTCTTTGAGAATATTTTCTTTCCAAGTTTATTTGCCAGAAAAGAGTTCTTTTGCTGGATATTTGTACCGTTTAGGGCAGAAAATATTGGAGATACAAGTCTGCTCGAACAAGTGTTGTCAACTACCATGGAAAATTTTCCACCGGCTATTTTCTTTGGATTCAGAGAGTCCAATGCTCTTTGCAGTGCCATTTTCCCGCATTGGTCATATTTGAAGTTTTTGTAATGCAGAGCACTTTCGTACCACCATCCTTCACTTCTGGCATTTGTTCTCCCTTTTAGTGAACATTCTGCACTCACTGTAAAGTTACTTTGTAGTGAATCTCCCTCAAATCCTTGTGAATCTATCATATACTGATAGTCCAACATATCTCCGTACTCTGTATTTACAGAAATTACCTTTTTGTTTTTTCCGTAAATCTGTTCCATAACCTCAAATGCAATCTCTTTTTTCTTTGAGGGATCCATTTCCATTACAAATGGGTCATACTGCTCAAGATCTTCTCCCTCTCCATTCCAGCACAATTCTTTTGGTGGAAGTTTTCTGCATTTGTCGGCCGACAAATAATTATTTGTCTGGAGAGCATCTTTGAGAAATTTCTCCAATTCATTCTTTTGTAGCCTGTTGGTGGAGTATGCACCATATCTGTCCGATGTAACTATCTGTATGTAAAGAGACCTGTCATTAGTACTTTGAAGATTTTCAAGATTACCATCAAGAGCAGAAAATGAACTTTGTATCCCTTTATTGAGAGTTATTCTGGCAGATTGTGCTCCGTGTTTCATTACATAATCCAACGCAATTTGAGCACTTTCTACCTCACTGCTTGTATCAATTTTAGATGTTCTCATTAGCTCATTCCTCCAACTGTAAGTTTTTTTACCAAAACGGATGGCATTCCACAAGATACAGGACAATATTGACCTTTACCGCATGTCCATGTGGAATCTTCCATTCTTGCATTGTTTGCTACTGCAACAATATCTTTTAACGCTTGTGGCCCATTACCTATAATATTCACATCCTTAATAGGCTGAGTAAGTTTTCCGTTTTCAATCAGATAACCGCTCTTAACATAAAAAGTAAAGTCTCCGGCACCAATCTGCACTTGTCCATTGGAAAAGTTGTCTACAAATATCCCTTTCTTTACCCCAGATATAAGTTCCTCTTCTGTACTGGTACCATTATCCATATATGTTGCTCTCATTCTTGGTATTGGCATAAACCTGAAAGATTCTCTTCTTCCATTTCCAGTAGGGGAAACATTATAGTATTTTGCACTGATTCTATCGTGAAGATAAGAATTCAGTATCCCATCTTTTATCATATATGTCTTTTGCCCCTCAATACCTTCATCATCCCAATTGCAGCTGCCCCTGTTGCCGGTTATTGTTCCATCATCAATTATATTTATCTCTTTACTGCATACTTGTTTGCCCATACAA
>CALCUQ010000051.1 GCA_937906795.1 uncultured Bacteroidales bacterium
ATGGTTGCCGGAGCTGAGGTTGATGATCGTTATGCTCCGCCAGTGAGACTTAAGGGAACAGTTACTGCAATATATGACCACCCTGTGAATTCAGAAGTGGCAGTGAAGGTGGGCAGCATTGATGTGATTGTTACAGAAATAAGGAAAGGCTTCCATAAAGAGCAGGAGTTTACAAAATTGGGCTTGAACCCACGCACTGCAGATATAGTTATGGTAAAGATTGGATATCTTGAGCCTGAGCTGTATGAAATGCAGGCAGACTGGATGATGGCACTTACCCTTGGAGGTGTGAACCAGGACCTTGCAGGATTGCCATACCAAAGGATAAACCGGCCTATGTATCCTATAGACAAGGATATGCCGGATCCGGACCTTTCAGCCAGAATGGTACCTTTTGTGCAATAATTAAAAATTAGTAAGATATGCTTGTACACATAGTGATGTGGCGCTTTAAGGATTTTGCAGAAGGGGCCACCAGAGAAGAGAATCTCAAACAGATGAAAAGCAGGCTGGAGGGGCTTGTGGGTGTAGTTCCGCAGCTGGTTTCAGCAGAGGTTGGGATTGATTTCAAACACACCGAGATGAGTTACGATGCAGTGCTCATAAGCAGGTTCCGCAGCGAAGAGGATCTTGCCGCCTACAAGGTGCATCCGGCGCACGTTGAGGTTAGCAACTTCTGCAAAAGGTGCAGGGAGAGCAGGGTAGTATGTGATTATTGGGAATAATACGCAGGATATGCATACAAGTACGGGCGGCCTCAGACAGGCCGCCCGTATTGTTTGATTATTTTCCTAATCAAGCATCTGTGTCTTGAATTTCACCACTTTCTTGCCGGGGATTGTTATCATTTCCCTGGTATTGAGGCTCATTGTACGCCTCTCCTTGCGGTCCTTTATCATAAATGAACCGAACCCGCGGAGGAATACATCCTCCTTTTTCTTTAAAGTGTCGGATACAATGTCAAGTACAGAGTTCAAAAAGTCATTGCTTTGAGCTAATGTAAGTCCGGTTTTCTGTGAAAGTCTCTTTACCAACTGTTTCTTGTTCATAGCAACCAGAATTTTCCTCAATAACAATTTCCAAAATACATTGTTTAATGAGAAGACGGAAAATACAATTCAAGCAATGGAAAAGAAGAAAGCGGAAAAAAGCTGGACACGATATTATTTCCAGAAATTATGGTGGAAAGTTCTTGTAACTGCACTCCTTATGGGAACAATAATAACGGTTCCGTTCATATGGGACAAGGAGCACAATGGATGCTGCAGAAAACATGTAACAGCCTGGATTAAGGATGGTGTAACGTTTTATGAGGAGCAGTTTCCGGACCA
>CALCUQ010000052.1 GCA_937906795.1 uncultured Bacteroidales bacterium
TCTTTCCAGCCAAGTTACATATTTGTTAACCAGCACTATGCTTAGGGATTGAAGTTCATTTGGATCTTGAAGCTTGCCAAGTGCATTGGTCATGCCTAAAGATGCTTTTGTTGCCAATGGATTCAATTGGGCAGCAAAATTCAAATCCTCTTGTGACACTATACCATAACAGGAATTCAACATAATAACTTTAAGATTCTGTTTCAGCCACTCAATCATTTGCATTTGGACATTTGCAGTAGCCTGATCACTATTTTGAGAAGAAATTGCTGCCTGACCAATCTGCTCAATATAATTGTCGGTGATTATACCACTTACAACATATTTATAAAAGTCATCTGCATACTGCTGAGGAATCTTCTCATCTTGCTTTACAGCAGGCAGGTCAAGGATACCATTTTTTATTTTCTCCTTAACAGTCTCATCAGTAAACATAGGAAGCAATTCTTTTGTCATAATTTGAGGCATATTTTGTGAAACTTTATTCATATTGTTTATATATGCCTGTCCCTGTGGAGAACTTAAAATATCAACATATTGTGTCAACTCCTCCAGAGTCATAACTTTTTTCATTTCCCCTGTAAAGAGGATTGAAACAAAATCATACACAAACTGGTCACTGTACTTATCTATAAGCGATTCAGATAAAGATGGATCTACAAGAATACCCTGATTGATCTGAGAAAGGAATGGTTTGAACCCAGTAATCAATTTGCCGGACAATTGTTTGTACTGCTCATTTGAATTCAAAAGTCTGAGCATTGTTGCTGTATAATTATCTGATTGGGCAAAAGATATATGCCATACAGATATCATAACAACCATTAAAATTTGAGTAAAAACTTTTCTTATCATAAAAACAAAAATTCTGTTAAACATCCCTTTCGATATATGTGAATTTAGTATCCCCTATTTTAAATGTATCGCCATGATACAACCTTATTTTTTTATAAGTTCTCAAGTTATCTCCACACTTGGTTACTCCAGGTTCCAAGGCAAACAAATAGATATTTCCCCTATGAGAAAGAATCTCTGCATGCACAGGAGCAATGGCATTATTTATATCCCAGGACATCTGAAGATTACAGTCAACAGATTTTCCAATAGTTACTTTTCTGTTGCACACTTGAGAATTCATCCACTTATACAAAGCAATATCTGTTTTCTTGATAGGCCCCTCCACCTGTAGGAAATATCTTTCAGATCTGGGTGACTGCGCAGCAAGACTTACAGCCAGGCCAACAGAATATATAATATTACTGAACATCAACAAATCCCTTGTATCAACGTGGGTATCCTGAGCATATTTCCAAATAAACATAGAACCTATGCCAAAAACAATTGCAACTGTGGCTCCAAAAAGAGCTTTCCTCAACTTTATATCTGTTCCATAAGAAACGGCAAAAGCAATGATAAATCCATTTGCAGCCCATGGTAACCAGTCTATTATAATATTTTTATCTCTCAATTCCAGAGCTACCGCCATAATATTTATAACAATAAAGGTAAGCGCTCCACATATTCCCGACAAAACTGATTTGGAAACAACCACCCCAATGCGTTTGAACCACCATTTGCCATGACTTGCTATAGCACTTAAAAACAAAGTTAGGAAGGCCGATATATAGAATCCCCAATAAGGAGGATAGAACAGATCCCTGCCATATTTGTCAAAGATTTCCAGATTATGGGCACTTTCACTTTCAAGATCAAACAAATCAAGAATAATGTTTGGAACAACATCATTTGTCATATTGTTTGCTCCATAAATAAAGAACAACCATGCAAGAGATCCTGCTACTGCACCAGCAATAATCCACTTCATATAAAAAGATGGATTTTTTGCATCAAACAGATTATTACTGTTATAATAATGTGAACCATCTTTACATTTGCGGCCATATTCCGGACATTTATGCTCATTCTCCTCCCAGCACTCCTTATGCATTGTATGCTCACATTTTACTATAACCTTATCCCCTTTTTCAAAAGGAGCTTTACAGTAATAACATTCATTAGCCACCTGCATATTATTCACACTCATATTGTTCCCAACATAAGAGACTATGTAGTTTTTCTTAAACTGCAAATACCTCAAATACGGAATAATAAACTGGAAGACAATATATATGAACATCAAAAGCAACAAAAACATTACAATGCCTATTACCACAATCTTCCATATTGGCTTTCCATTGACAATTACCGGATGATAAACATTTCCTACTCTGTATAACTTGTGTCCGCTTGCAAACAAAGAATCCTTGTAATAACATTCAAATACAAGAAAACGCTGCAAACCTCTGTACACTTTGTTGTCGGGATTAGTAAGGAAAAACCTGAAATCCGCAAACTCCTCCTTTGTGTCTGACAATATCTCCTTAGAAAGGTCAACTAAATTAAAGTGAGAGAAATAATCCCCATTAGTGTTACTGCACAATATTGAAAAAACAGCCTCCGCCTCATTCTCACCATCATCCTCAAACATATCATCGTCTACAAGCTCAGACTCCTGTTGCTTGAAATTACAATAATAGAGAGCAAAAGGAACATCTTTTGCCGTTTTATTTATTATTTCATGCTGCAAATCAAAGTGTGAACCATCTATAGGTCTATTGTTGTAATAGGTCTTTCCATCAGAGAATACTATCATCACTTTCTTTGATGGATCCAATTTTGCCAGTGTGGTATCCTGCTTTACCTTAGAATAGTATTTTGATTTTTTTCCATTGAGCTCATCTATTTTAGACAACACAGCCCTGTACAATTTTTTTTCTGAGTTGCTTGGAACAAAGTAATTGTCAATAACATAATCTGTTACAAGCATTGTTTGGGAAACCTCTTTGTCCTTGATAAAAGATACATAAAGATTATCGTACGCAAACAGCCTTTTTAGATTCTTTATTGCACTCTTTTGTTGTATTATGCTCTCCTTGTCCAAAGTTAGATCTACAAGCACAACTGCATTCAATCCCAGATTCTTAATCTGCTGTGCCTTTATATCAGATATATTTACAACAATAGGTTGGGCATTCTCCTCACACAGCTCAAGACTTTTAGTCAGCTCCCTTACTTTAACGTCAATTGAATCAATATCAATAACACTGCCATGTATATGTTTGTCCTTAACGGCAACATCTACATAAAAGGTCTTGTAATTGGAGTCAAACACCATATTGGTGATATCCAGAATATCATCTTCAAAATTTTTCTGACTCTTGCCATTAACACCTGCCTCATTACAGCTTGTAAATAAAACAAGCAAAAACAATATATTTACTAAACCCGCTATTCTCATTTGACGTACATCTTTAATTTATATTGTTGGATATTCCCTATCATTATTGCCGTATACAGCATCCTTATATTCCTGAGCACTCTTTTTAAGTTGCCTGTACATTTGTATCTTACTTTGAATCATATTTACAAACATAAACAGTATTGCAACTGCAGCCAAACTCATAAGATAATCCTTAATTCTTTGTATAAAAGGCTTATATTCAGATGATTGTATTTTCTCCGACACACTTTTCAAATGTATGTATTCCTCTTCTAACTTACTTATTTGCTTATGCAAAATAGGAAACTCCCCAGAAATTTCCTTAGCCTGCTGATAATTCTTCTCAACCTGTGCAAATATAATTTGCTCTTTTGCTTTCAAATACTTTTGAAGGTGAAATAGTATATGATGGTGAAGTGTGCAAGTTTAATAAGATTAAGGACAGCGAGGCAAAGGGCATCGTTATCATCCACCAGGAGCTGGCACTGTCTCCTCTGCTGAGCGTGGCAGAGAATGTGTTCCTGGGCAATGAGCG
>CALCUQ010000053.1 GCA_937906795.1 uncultured Bacteroidales bacterium
ATATGGCCAAATGGGAAGAGGCCAGGATTCTCGAGGGTATGATGATCGATGGAGAGAAAAGATATTTCAGAAACGCTGCCCGTAACGTCTTCAGAATCGATGAAGAGGCAGAGAAACTATACAATCAGACCCACCCCTACTCACCCGATCCACTTGATGTATTTGTGGATGAATCTGTAACAAAAGTTCTTAAAGCATCACGCAGAAGGGAAAGCACTGGTTGAGCCCGAAAGGATCAAAATCCGCTACTCCATCTCTGTAAAACCTGACGAAGTACCTGCAGGTGAGATGGTAAGGGTATGGATGCCATACCTTCAGAACGAAGATATGTACAAAAACATCAAACTTCTGGCCACTTCACAGCCTGACTACATCATCTCTCCAGAGGGATATGCCCACAAGAGCATCTATATGGAGAAAGTGGCTGAAGCCGGTAAGCGTACAGAGTTCTGGTACGAGATGTCATACACAGCATACCACAAATTCAACGATTTTGAACCTGAAGATGTAAAACCATACGACACTGAGAGCGAACTTTACAAGAAATTCACTGCAGAGAGGGCACCTCACATCGTATTCAGCGACAGAATCAAGAATATAACCGACTCACTTGTCAAAGGTGAGACCAACCCATACCTCAAATCTGTAAAGATCTTCGACTGGATATGCGACCACTTCCCCTGGGCAAGTGCCAGAGAGTACTCTACACTGGAGAACATCCCTGAGTATGTGATCACCAACGACCACGGAGACTGCGGTCAGGTAGGACTTCTGTTCATCACTATGGCAAGATATGCCGGTATTCCTGCAAAATGGCAAAGCGGTTGGATGCTTCATCCTAACGATGTTAATCTGCATGACTGGGCAGAGGCTTATTTTGAGGGTATTGGATGGGTTCCTGTAGATGTGTCGTTTGGCAGAATAAAAAATGAAAATGATAAAGTTGACCATTATTTCTTGGGTGGAATTGATGCTTACAGATATTATGTAAATGATGATTATTCTGGAGATTTCTATCCTGCAAAAACTCATCTGAGAAGTGAAACAGTAGATTTCCAACGTGGAGAGGTTGAGTGGAAAGGTGAGAACCTTTACTTTGGCAGATGGAAATACAATATGCAGGTTGAGTATTTGAATAAATAATTGGCCCGTTTATTGTACTGAAAGGGAGAGTTAACAGTTTTTGATGAGAATATGAAGATTTTAATTGTAGACGACGAGAGAAACATTAGGGAGTCTTTAAGAGAAATTCTGGATTTTGAAGGCCATTCAACTGCAGAGGCGGCAGATGGTAAAGAGGGATTGGAGGCTGCAATGTCTGGGAATTTTGATGCAATTTTCTGTGATATTAAGATGCCTGTTATGGATGGTCAGGAGATGCTGTCCAAATTGGTAGAGAGTGGAGTTGATACCCCTGTAATTATGATTTCCGGCCACGGAACAATAGAAGATGTGGTCAAATGTATAAAAATGGGGGCGTATGATTATATAGAAAAACCATTGAATGACCTTAACAGAATCTTGATAACTCTAAAGAATGCAACAGATAAAACTACTTTGGTTAAGGAGACTAAAATTCTTAGAAAGAAAGTTGAAAAAGTTGCTGGAGTACCACAGATTGTTGGGGAATCTGAGCCTATAGTTAGAATCAAGGCAATGATTGACAGAGTTGCTGCAACAGATGCGAGAGTTCTTATTACAGGCTCTAATGGAACAGGTAAGGAGTTGGTTGCAAGATGGTTGCATGAAAAGAGCAATAGAAAGTCAATGCCTTTTGTTGAGGTAAATTGTGCTGCTATCCCGGGTGAACTTATAGAGAGTGAGTTGTTTGGCCATGTAAAAGGCTCTTTCTCCGGTGCAATAAAAGATCATAAAGGTAAGTTTGAGCAGGCAGATGGAGGAACTTTGTTCTTGGATGAGATAGGTGATATGAGCCTTAGTGCACAGGCAAAAGTTCTTAGAGTTTTACAGGAAAACAAGATTACCAGGGTAGGAAGTGATAAGGATATTAATGTAAAGGTTAGGGTAGTTGCTGCTACAAACAAAAATCTTTTGGATGAGATTGCAAAGGGTAATTTTAGAGAGGATTTGTATCACAGGCTTAGTGTAATTGTTATTCATGTTCCGGCATTGGCAGAAAGAAAAGATGATATTCCATTACTTGTAAATCATTTTATAGATCAGATTTGTGCAGAGAGTGGAATGCCAATAAGAAAGATAGAGGATGATGCAATTGAGGAGCTTAAGAAGCACTCGTGGACTGGAAATATCAGAGAACTCAGAAATGTTACAGAAAGGCTTATAATTCTAAGCAATCAGACAATTACAAAAGATGATGTGGTAATGTATGCATCGCCACTGTTCAGATAAAAAGAAAGGCTGGATCAAGTTTTTTGACCCAGCCCTCTTTTTTTAGTCTTCGTCCCTTTTGCGAAGAACAGCTTTCCTCAACTCAAAATTCTGCCCAAGATATTTTTTTCTTACCTCAGGGTTATTTGCAAGCTGTTCAGCTGTACCACTTTCCAGAATAGAACCCTCATAAAGCAGGTATGCTCTGTCTGTAATTGCAAGGGTTTCGTGTACATTGTGGTCGGTGATAATTATACCAATGTTCTTTGTTTTCAGTTTTGCAATAATATGCTGGATATCCTCTACCGCAATGGGGTCTACACCTGCAAAAGGCTCATCCAGCAAAATGAATTTAGGATCTATGGCCAGTGCTCTGGCTATCTCACATCTTCTTCTTTCTCCTCCCGACAACTGGATACCATAACTTTTTCTTACTTTTTGCAGTCTGAATTCCTGAATGAGATTCTCCAGTCTCTCATGTCTCTCTTCTTTAGTAAGATTGGAAAGTTCCATTACAGCCATTATATTATCTTCTACGCTCAACTTTCTGAATACCGAAGCCTCCTGTGCCAGATAACCAAGTCCTTTTTGAGAGCGTTTGTACATTGGAAGTGAAGTAATCTCTTCATTGTCCAAAAATATTTGTCCGCCATTAGGTTTGATAAGTCCTGTAATCATATAAAAACTTGTGGTTTTTCCGGCTCCGTTAGGGCCCAAAAGACCAACAATCTCACCCTGTTGTACTTCAAAGGATACCCCTTTTACAACAGTCCTCATTCCATATTTCTTTACTAAATCTCTACAATATAATCGCATATGCTCTCTAAATGTCTAAATCCAATTGTTTTGCCAAATCAGCCAGTGCGGGGTTGTCTTTAAGCATTACAGCCGCCTTTTCACGTTCTGTATATGGTACCTTCTTTTGCTCTTGTTGAGGTAAAACTTCTACATTAATTGTAATATCTTTATTGTTGAGTTCCTTTTGCAGGAATCCTATTAATGAAGGAAGTGTATTCTTTATAATCCAGTCTTGCTGGGCACTGTTCCCAACCATAAAGATTATTGTATGTCCATCTTCTTTTAATATAGGTTCTACTTGCAGGATGGCAGAACTTAATCTTGGATATTTTACTTGTGCATTGGCCATTTTTTTCCATGCAACTGCAAGATTCTCTTTTGTTATAAGTTCTGTTTGTGTTACAAGTGTGTCACTTTGTTGCTCAGGTGCACTTTTTACTTTTTTAAGCATTCCTTTAATGGATAAAGGGGATACTTTAACCTCTGGAGTAGCTTTAATCTCTGAGACAACATCTTCTTTCTTAACTTCACTCTCAACTTTTACCTGTGGAACTGTTTTAACTTCATTCTCAACTTTCACCTCTGGAGCAGCTTTTACTTGTATCTCCTGTTTGGTTTCAGCTATATTGTTCTCTCTGCAAATCTGTGCCAGTGTAACAAGCAAAAACTCAACCAAAAGTCTTTGGTTACCGCTGTTTTTGTATTCGCTTTCACATTTTGTTGTACTGGACAATGCCTTATACAAGAAATCAAACGAACATTTGGCACTCTGGTTTTTGTATTTTTCAACCATAGAAGGTGCCATTTCTAACAATTTGAATGTGGACGCATCTTTGCATACAAGCAAATTTCTCAAATGAGAACTTAACCCGCATACAAAGTACAACGCGTTGAATCCTTTGGACAGGATTTCATCAAATAGCAACAATGCTTTTGAATGGCTCGCACCAAGGGCACATTCTATTATGTTAAAGTAATAATCGTAATCCAGTACATTAAGATTCTTTATTACATCGGCATATTTTATCTCTGTTCCGCAAAATGCTACAGTCTGGTCAAACAAGGTAAGGGCATCTCTCATTGCCCCATCTGCCTTTTGGGCTATAACATGCAGTGAATCAGAATCAATAGTTACAGATTCCTGTTTTGCAATGTTTGACAGATTCTTAACAATATCTTCAATGGATATTCTGTTAAAATCATATGTCTGGCATCTGCTCAATATAGTTGGGAGAATTTTGTGTTTCTCCGTAGTGGCCAATATAAAAATAGCGTGAGCCGGTGGCTCTTCCAATGTTTTTAGAAAAGCATTGAAAGCAGCAGAAGATAGCATATGAACCTCGTCAATAATATAGACACTGTATCTGCCTATTTGAGGGGGAATCATAACTTTTTCTGTAAGAAGTCTTATGTCGTCTACAGAGTTGTTTGATGCTGCATCCAGTTCATGGATGCAGTATGAGCGGCCTTGTGCAAAAGATTTGCAGCTTTCACACTCTCCACATGGCTCAAGATTCTCTCCAGGATTTTCGCAATTTATTGTTTTTGCAAAAATTCTGGCAGTACTTGTTTTACCAACACCTCTGGGCCCGCAAAATAAGTATGCGTGTGCAAGTTGGTCCCTTTTTATTGAATTCTTTAATGTTACAGCAATACTGTCTTGTCCTATAAGTGAGACAAAATTGTTTGGCCTGTATTTGCGTGCAGATACTATAAACTTATCCATAATATACAAATGTAAGAATTTTCTTTAATTTTGTATAGATTTTAAAACTGCAAGATAGAGTTTTAGTTTTAATGGAGATTGTTTTATGCAGCTGAAATTTTCACACAAAAAGAGTAGTTCACCAGTGGCATATTGTGCACTGACAACCAAGTGCGGAACAAGAGACGAAAACCCCAAATATAACGGATTGGCCCACTTTACTGAGCATATGCTCTTTAAAGGGACTATAAAAAGAAAGTCAGACTCAATAAACGCATGTCTGGAAAAGGTTGGAGGAGAACTTAATGCCTATACAACCAAAGAGGAGACAGTCCTACATGCAACAGTGTTGGCAGAAGATATTTCAAAGGCAATAAATCTTCTTTTTGAGCTTGCTTTTACATCAACTTTTCCGCAAAAAGAGATAGATAAAGAGAGGGATGTTGTACTGGATGAAATAGTTTCATATAAAGATATGCCAAGCGAGTCAATATATGAACATTTTGAGCAACTTCTTTTTAAAGGACATCCGTTGCAAATGCAGATTCTTGGAGAAAAGAAAACTTTGCAGAGAATAGATACTGATGTCTTTAAGGAGTATATGAAGTTGAATTTTACACCTGGCAATATGGCACTTACTGTAGTGTGTAACCTTCCTAAGGAAAAGGTTGAGTCAATTGCTTATAAGGCTATAAACAAATATTGCTCAAATCAGGTGACCTTAAATTATATAGAGGAGGGGACCAAGGATTTGGAAGGTGTTGTAAAGGAGGGGGTTCTGGGCAAAGGAGAAAAGTTTAATGTGCAGCTGCACAAGAAGAGCCATCAGGCACATTGTATAATAGGGACAACAGCTTACAATTGTTTCAGTAAAAAAAGGATTGCCTTGGCAATTCTTACAAATATTTTGGGCGGTCCTGCATCTGGAGCATTGTTGAACAACTCTCTTAGAGAGAAGCATGGACTGGTGTATAATGTGGAGGCTGTTTATACACCATATGCAGATAATGGTATTTTCTCCATATATTTTGGGTGCGATAAAGAGGATATTGAAAAATGTACACAACTTATCAAGAACCAGATAGACAAGTTGGTTAATACTCCTTTGAAGGAGAGCACACTCAAAGCTGCAAAAAAACAGCTTGTAGGACAGATGTCCATTGCACAGGACAATAATGAGGCGCAATGTCTTTCTATGGGAAAATCGTTGGTGGTATATGGGAAAATCAGTGATTTTTTCCAAATTAAGGAGTCTGTAGAGGCGGTGTCTGCACAGCAATTGCAGGAGGTGGCCAAAGAGGTGCTATCGTGGGACAGGATGAGTTTTTTAATATATAAATAAGTTATGGAGCAAGATTCATTAAATGCATATCTGTTAAATTATTCTACTGAGCAGGATGAAGTATTGGGCTGGTTGCAAAAGCAGACTAACCTTAGAACAAATCATGCCAGAATGTTGTGTGGTCCTGTAGAAGGTAAGCTTATGGAGTTTATTTCAAGAATGATTGCTCCACAGGCAATTCTGGAACTTGGGGCATTTACAGGCTATTCTGCAATATGTCTTGCCAGAGGACTAA
>CALCUQ010000054.1 GCA_937906795.1 uncultured Bacteroidales bacterium
TAGTATAGTGTAATCCTTATATACTTATATAACTGTTATATTATATCCTTACCACCGGTGCAACCCTTGAAGCCTGTGCAACTATTCTGGTGGAGCAGTTGGGTTGCAGGGTTAGTATTGCTACGTTGGCGTGGGTGGAGTAAGTGAATTCCTATCTAATGAATCTCATTCTGAAACCCTGGTCTGCAGCAGAACTGTTGAGGTTCATGAAGTTGTTTACAGGTTTGATTTCGTATTTGCCCGCTTTAACTTTTCTGGCAAAAGATTCTACATATTTGATACGGTCCAATGTCATAAAGTTTTCACCGTAGAAATGTCCGCAATAAAATTTTTTATATCCTTTTTCTTCAAAATATTTATAGGCTTTGCTGCAAGTGCCTATTATTGTGTCTAAATCGCAGAATACAAGAATGCCACCATTGTTCTTACCGCTTCCTGTACCGAATGCGTCTCCGCAGAAACCTCTATCTGTACCTGTTTCCAAGAAGGTGACAGAACCAGGCGTGTGACCAGGTGTAAAAAATGCTTCTATTGTACGCCCGCCCAATTTAAATTTTTGGCCGTCGGTGAGGTAATTTACTTTCCCGCCGTAATCTGGCATAAATTCAGGCATATTCACGGTATCACCCGGCGATATCCACACCTCGCCAAAGCAATTTACTGCTCCTGCATGATCCGGATGAACGTGTGTCAATACCAATGTCACAGGTTTGGCAGTAATCTTTGCTACTACCTCGTGGAGATTTGGGATAGTAGTTCCTGCATCAATGAGAATGGCCCTTTTCTTACCCTCAATCAGATACATCGATTCAGAGGACATTACATTTCCTGATCCAAGCCATGTGTTCTTGTCAAGTTTTCTGAAAGTAACATTGGAGTCTTTGTATACAGTCTCATAATTGTCAAGAGTGTTTTTTACCTGGGAAAATGAAATGCTACAGAAGAGCAATGCAATGATGGTAACGAGTATTTTTCTCATATTCTTATATTACTCTAATGTTATGTTCTAACCACATCAATGCCTTTGTCAGGCCATTTCTTCCCTTTTTTATAGAGTGTAATCATACGTGTTGAATAAGGGGATCTTACTGCATAATTATGAGTGAAAACCCTTACAATCTTCTTGTTCTGAAGGTCACGGAAATATATTTTCTTGGTGTAGCAAGGAAAGAATATGTTCTTGATTACCATTTTGTCATAATACAGAATCAGATAACAGAAAGTCGTGAAATAAGTAACCCCGAACAACCATAATTCCAATATGAATGTAATAACAAGAAGATGTGCCCACCAAGGAGTAATGAAAATATTGTGAGTATGAGCCAAAGCAAATAACGTAAGATAAATTGCCATTGCCAAGGTAGACAGAGATAATATAAAAGCACAGACACTGCCAAAAGTAATGGTCTTCCTTAAAGGCATCCTGTATATTTTTTGTGACGTTGACATTATTTCCAATCACCAGATTAACAAATGGTTACAATTTAAATTATACTCAAAGACAGTAAAATTAATTTTATAAATAACAGATTTACAACAAATTGGAAATAATGTCAATGTCAGAAAATATGGTTATCTTTGTTATGAAATTATGAGAGGTATGACAACGAGATATAATGTTACTGGAATGAGTTGTGCGGCGTGCAGCACAAGGGTAGAGAAGGCGGTTTCAGGAGTGGAAGGGGTTAAGGGGTGCAGTGTGAATCTGCTGGCTAATTCAATGGTTGTGGAGGGGGATGTGGAGCCTCAGGTGGTGATAGGGGCGGTTGAGAAGGCAGGGGATGGGGCGTCGGTGGCAGAGGGAGCCGTGAGGAAGAAAGAGCAATCAGAGAAGAAGTCAAATAAAGATAATGGGAGTGATGCGGGGAGGCTTGCCGTTTCTGTGGTCCTTTTGATGGGCCTGATGTATATTACAATGGGTGCTGTTATGTGGGGGTTCCCGCTGCCGCAGTTCTTTGCGGCAAATCCTGTGGCAACTGCAATTGTGGAGATGATTCTGGCTGCAGCCATTATGGTTGTGAACCAGAGGTTCTTCATAAGCGGATTCAAGGGGCTGGTGAACAGGAGCCCAAATATGGATACGTTGGTTTCGCTTGGCTCTGCAACTGCATTTGTGTACAGCACATTCCTCCTTATGAAGATGTCTGGGGAGATAATTATCGGGAAGCAGGATGAGGCAATGCATCTGCTGCACAGTCTCTATTTTGAGTCTGCCGCTATGGTGCTTACCCTTATCTCTGTGGGAAAACTGCTTGAGGCAAAGGCCAAAGGGAAAACTACTGATGCTCTGGAGGCACTGGTAAAACTATCACCTAAGAATGCAACGGTTATAAGAGATGGAAAAGAGGTTACTGTACCTGTAGAAGAGATAAAGGTAGGGGATGTGTTCATTGTCCGCCCCGGAGAAACAATGCCTGCAGACGGCAAGGTTGTGGAGGGATTCAGTTCTGTAAATGAATCGGCACTTACCGGAGAGAGCATCCCTGTAGAGAAAAGTGTTGGAGAGAATGTGTCGCAAGGGACAATCAATCTCCACGGCACCCTTAAATGCGAGGCTGCAAGGATAGGGGAAGAGACCCTCCTTTCCAAAATCATACAGATGGTGAGCGATGCTTCTGCTTCAAAAGCCCCAATTGCAAAGGTTGCAGACAAAGTATCGGCCGTTTTTGTTCCTGGAATAATTGCAATTGCAGCAATTACTTTTGTGGTGTGGATGCTTGCAGGGGCTGAACTGGGATATGCTCTCCAGAGAGGTATCTCTGTTCTGGTAATCAGTTGCCCTTGCGCTCTTGGACTTGCAACTCCGGTTGCCATAATGGTTGGAACCGGCATCGGGGCCCGCAACGGTATACTTTTCAAGAATGCCACTTCGCTGGAGATTACAGGAAAGGTAAAATATGTGGCGCTTGACAAGACAGGGACAATTACCAGCGGACACCCTTCTGTAACTGACATACTCCCTGCAGAGGGGATTTCAAAAGATATGCTGCTCAAATATGCCGCCTCACTGGAGAAGCAGAGTGAGCATCCTCTGGGAAAGGCAATTGTTCATGAATCGGAAAAACAGGGTATGGAGATTGTACCTGTATCCCAGTTCCAGATTTTCCCGGGAAACGGGTTGAGTTGTGTGCTGGACGGGATAAAATTATTGGGAGGAAGCTTGAAATATATGAAGGGAATCATTCCGCCCGCTGCGGCTGCCAAGGGAGATGAACTTGCCCAGCAAGGGAAGACCCCAATGGCATTTGCTTTGGATGGGAAATTCATTGGAATTGTGGCAGTTGCAGATACAATTAAGGAGGAGAGCGTCTCTGCTGTGGAGGAACTTGGCAGAATGGGAATTGAGGTTGCCCTGGTTACCGGAGACAATAGGGGTACAGCAGAAACTGTGGGGAAAATGACCGGCATAAAGAGGATTTTTGCAGGTATTCTTCCCGACAAAAAGGAGCATATTGTAAGGGAACTGCAGCAAAACGGCCCTACAATGGTTGGGGACGGAATAAATGATGCCCCTGCTTTGGCCCGGGCCGATGTGGGGATAGCCATTGGGGCCGGGACAGACATTGCAATTGATTCGGCAGATGTGGTGCTGGTAAAGAGTTCCATGGCCGATGTGCCGGCTGCAATAAAATTGAGCCGCGGTACATTGCGGAATATACACCAGAACCTGTTCTGGGCATTCAGTTACAACATTATTGGAATCCCCCTTGCTGCAGGGGTTTTTGAGCCGCTGATGGGGTGGAGCATCAATCCTATGTTCTGCGCCGCTGCTATGAGCATTTCAAGTTTCTGCGTCGTCATAAATGCTTTGAGGCTGAATTTCATTAAGATAAAGGAGAATAATGATATTATTGATAAAACAACAATAGTGGAGGAAAAGATTATGAAAAAGACAATGAGAATTGAGGGGATGATGTGCCCCAACTGTGAGAGACACGTAAAGAAAGCCCTTGAGGCACTGCCAGGCGTTGAAGAGGCTGTTCCCGATTTCAAACAAGGTACAGCGGTTATAACCCTTTCTGCCAACGTTTCAGACGAGACACTTAAAGCCGCAGTAGAGGAAGAAGGTTACAAGGTGATGTAATCAAATGTATCTATGTTCAGCCTTCCACCTGGCTGGCAATCTATCCTGGTTGAGCCTGGTCCAGGAACTCACAACTTTGCTGTGAAAGGAAGATAAAGTTGAAAATATAAAAGGGGTAAATACAATAGAGGCTGACCTTATGGGCCAGCCTCTGATTTGTTGGTGTAAACATCTGCTATTGGATTGTAAATATTCCCGACGAATAAATCTGATTACCTTTGGAATCAATACCTTCTGCAACAACTTTGAATGAGCCTTTATATTGTGGTCTTACACATTCAAAATCAAAGGTTTCACCCGCTTTTACATTAACAACAGGATTCCAGTATATGGTATTGTTCAAATTAGGGTAATTATCCTCCTTCTTAACATTGTCACCTAAAAATCCCAATGGATATTGCACACCTCTATGACTCTCAATAGTCACATTCTTACCAAGTTTTATCCCTCCCATATCCTTTCTGTATGAATTGAATTTTACTATTCCGTCATACGCAATATTATTAAGAATATATCTTTTTGGATAAACTAAAATCTGCTTGATAAGCAACGGATCAAGAGCTGTTATAATAGCATGGTCCAGAACAGGAACACCATCAAGCAATACTAAAGG
>CALCUQ010000055.1 GCA_937906795.1 uncultured Bacteroidales bacterium
ATAATTGTTGCAGGGGGATACGGAGTTGGCAGCAAAGAGAATTTCAAACTTGTATATGACCTTGCCAAAGTATTGGGTGCTGAGGTTGGAGCTTCCAGAGCGGCTGTAGATGCTGGATTTGTTGAGCATGAAAGACAAATTGGACAAACTGGAGTAACTGTAAGACCTAAACTGTTCATCTCAGTTGGTATCTCAGGTCAGATCCAACACACAGCCGGAATGGATCAGTCATCAATGATTATTTCCATAAACAATGATCCTAACGCTCCAATTCACCAGATTGCAGATTACTCAATTATAGGTGATTTAAATGAAGTATTACCTAAGATGATTGCATCTTATAAAAAACACAGCAAATAATCATGGCTAACTTTTATAAAGATAATTCAGATTTGAAATTCCAATTCAACCATCCTCTAATGAGCAAGATTGTTGAGCTTAAAGAGAATGGCTTTAAAGATTTTGGAAAATATGACTATGCCCCTGCAAATGTAGAAGATGCAATTGACTCTTACGACAGGGTAATGGATATTATAGGCGAAATATGTGCACAGACACTAGCTCCAAATGCTGAGCAGGTTGATCACGATGGTCCTGTTTGTGCAAACGGCAGAATCACATATGCAAAAGGAACTCAGGAGAATCATGACACACTAACAAAAGCTGGTGTTTATGGTCTTAATCTTCCAAGAGAATATGGCGGATTGAACTTTAGCATGGTTCCTTATGTAATGGCTGCCGAACTTGTATCAAGAGCAGATGCCGGTTTTGCAAATATTTGGGGACTACAAGATTGTGCCGAAACTATATATGAATTTGCAAGTAAAGAAATCAAAGATGAGTTCTTGCCAAGAATAAATAAAGGTGAAACCTGTTCAATGGATTTGACTGAGCCTGATGCTGGTTCAGACTTGCAATCTGTTATGCTTAAAGCAACATGGAACGAGGAAAAACAGATGTGGTATCTTAATGGTGTAAAACGTTTTATTACCAATGGAGACGCACAGATCAAACTTGTTCTTGCCCGTTCAGAGGAGGGTACAACAGATGGTAGAGGTCTTTCATACTTTGTTTATGATAAAGCCTGGGGCGGAGTAAATGTAAGAAGAATAGAGAACAAACTTGGAATCAAAGGCTCCCCTACTGCAGAACTTGTATTCAAAAACGCACCTGCAAAACTTGTCGGCGACAGGAAACTTGGACTTATAAAATATGTAATGTCCCTTATGAATGGAGCAAGACTTGGTGTTGGCGCACAATCTGTTGGACTATCTGAGGCTGCTTATAGAGAAGCTTTGAAATATGCTCACGAGAGAGCACAATTTGGCAAATCAATCATAAACTTCCCAGCTGTATACGAAATGTTGGGTATTATGAAAGCCAAATTGCAGGCTTCAAGAGCCATTTTGTATGAAACAACAAGATTTGTAGATATCTATAAAGCATACAACGCTATTGCAGAGGAGAGAAAACTTACTCCAGAAGAGAGACAGGAGTTCAAGAAATACAACAAATATGCAGATATGTTCACTCCTGTGCTGAAAATGATGTCAAGTGAGTACGCAAACCAGAATGCGTATGATGCAATTCAGGTTCACGGAGGTTCTGGATTTATGAAAGAGTATCCGGTTGAAAGACTATACAGAGATGCAAGAATCCTTACCATTTACGAGGGTACTTCACAACTTCAGACAGTTGCTGCAATAAGATATGTAACCAATGGTTCATATTTGGCTAAGATTAAAGAGTATGAAGCAATTGAAGTAAAACCTGAATTTGCAGAACTAAAAGCAAAACTAGTAGAAATGACAGCTCAATATGAGCAAGCATGTGCAATGGTATCAGACAAAGGAACAGAAATCATTGATTTCCACGCAAGACGTCTTGTAGAAATGGCTGCCCATATAATTATGTCTTACTTGCTTATTATTGATTCTCAAGCAAATGAATCTTTTGTTAGAAGTGCGCAAATTTACACAAACAAATCGCAGGCATGGAACAACGAAAGATATGCTTATATTGCAAACTTTAAAGAAGAAGACATTAATGCTTTTTCTGCAATAAAAGAGGAATTCTCACAAGAGATTGACTAATATACCAAAAAAAAGATGGGGTCGGGTCAAAAGTATTGGTCCGGCCCCATTTGTATTTATAACCCCTCCTGTGTAAAAGAGTAGTTATTGTGCTTTATTGAGTGAATACAACATAAGTATAAGAACAAGAAGCAGTCCGCCATGCAGAATAATAAATAAAGGCAACGAAAAGCCAATCATTGCAAAAACAAACTCCATAATTATCCCTATAAAGAAGAAAACACCACTTAAGACTTTCATATTGGCAGCTCTTCTGCCTCTTTCTATAGAGTATCCCATAGTTCCCCAAAGGGTAAGAAGAAGATAAATTCCACCAACTATAGTCAGAAGCAAATTATATTTGTCTCCCGACGAGATTTCGTATAGTGCATAAGCCATAAGAGATGACAAGGCTACAGATATAACTGTAGGTACAACATTAATTTTCATAGTATATAAGATTAAAACCATTATCTACAAATTTATAAAATTTTAAGATAGTTAATGTATCTTTGCTATAAATATTCATATCAGACAAAATGTATAATATAAGTTTTATTGGTGCTGGCAACGTAACATACAGATTGTCACTTGCTCTACAAAGAGCAGGACACAACATACAATGCATATGCAACAGGGACACAGAAAAAGGTGAGAAAGTGATCAGAGCCCTAAAAAGAGAAAAAAGCGACGCATTTGTAACAGAAAAGATAGAAAATATTCCACAAAGCAACAAAAAAAGGCGCCGAAGCACCCTTTTATTCCTTGTATCCCCAGACTACCTCAAAATGCGCCGAGCCACGCAGAGTGGCTCTATTCCAATC
>CALCUQ010000056.1 GCA_937906795.1 uncultured Bacteroidales bacterium
AACGCATATTTCAAATGTGATAATTTCCTTATCTGCTGCCGCCTGGTAGAGGGAACATATCCTGCATACAAATCTGTAATTCCTAAAAACAATACAAACGTAATTACAGTTACAAGAGTAGATTTGCTAAACGCAACAAAACGTGTTTCTGTATGTGCAAACCAGGCAACCGGACAAATCATATTCAGATTGAGTCACAACAAGATTGATATTTCTGCTCAGGATATAGACTTTTCAATGAGTGCACAAGAGACCCTTCAATGCGAATATGAGGGTACACCAATGGAAATTGGATTCAAATCCGGATTCTTTATTGAAATTTTAAGTAATCTTACATACGATCAGATTTGTATCAAATTAGCTGACCCTGGTAGAGCAGCCCTTATCCAGCCTGCCGTTCAGAGTGAGCCAAACGAAGAAATTTGTGCATTATTGATGCCAATGAGAATAAACAATTAATTATGCAACTGAATCTTAAAAGACCAATCATATTTTTTGACATTGAGAGCACAGGCTTGAGTGTTGCCACAGACAGAATTGTAGAAATATGTGTGGTTAAAGTTTTACCTAATGGTGATACCGAAATTAAAACCAGAAGAGTAAATCCAACTATCCCTATTTCTGCAGAAGCTCAGGCTGTTCACGGAATTAGTGATGATGATGTAAAAGATTGCCCAACCTTTAAATCTATAGCTAAAAGTTTAGCCAATTATTTGGAAGGGTGCGATTTTGCCGGATATAACTCACTAAAATTTGATATCCCAATGTTGGCAGAAGAGTTTTTGCGCGCCGGAATTGATTTTGATTTTAGAAAGAAACATCTTGTTGATGTCCAGAACATTTTCCACAAAATGGAGCAGAGAACCCTTTCAGCCGCATATAAATTCTATTGCGAGAAGGATTTGGAAAATGCACACTCTGCCCAGGCTGATACAGTTGCAACATATGAGATTCTAAAAGCACAATTGGATCGCTATCCAAACACATTGGAAAACGACATTAAAAAATTGGCAGAGTTCTCATCCAAAACAAAAATGGTTGACTATGCAGGCAGGATTGTATTAAACGACAAAGATATTCCTGTTTTCAACTTTGGAAAACATAAGGGAAAACCTGTTGCAGATGTATTTACATCAGAGCCAAGCTACTACGCGTGGATGATGAATGGTGATTTTACCCTTGATACAAAAAAGGTACTTACAGACATCAGATTAAAAATGAAATAGTAAAATGAACATTTTTACTATACCATATAAAAGCAGCTCATTTTATGTCAGACCTGACACCTCTATAAATAGAGAGAATCATGAATATTTCTGTCCATCTGATATAAATGAGCTTGAGGTGTCTGAATTCATATATGCAAGAGCATCAAAAGCTGGAAAATGCATAGCCTCAAAATTTGCACACAGATATTACAATAAAGTTGGAAAAGGAGTTCAGTTAACAGTTCCCCAGTTTATACAAAAGGATTCTCCAGAAAGTTGGCTGGTAGCTCACTCTCTGGACTCATCTACATTTATTGGGAAAGAAGAAGAACTGGATTGTGCAAATCTATCCCAAGAGCATATAGATAATATCAACAATGCCTTTGAAACAGTTTCCAGATATATATCTGTAAGAACAGGTGATTATATTGCCATAGAGATAAACAGGCAGTCAATAGAATCATCAACCACATCTGTTCCATTTATAGAAGGCAAAATAAACATTATTTGGTAGAAAGAAGTTTCTTATAGGCACTCTGTGCAGCCAATGCCCCTGTAGAGAATGCTATCTGAAGATTGAATCCACCAGTATCTGCATCCAAATCTATGACTTCCCCTGCAAAGTACAATGATTCCTGTAACTTGGACTCCATTGTTTTTTGGGATATTTCAGACAAACTTACACCCCCGGCTGTTACCACGCACCTTTGATAACCTACATTATCTATTATTCTAAACTTCCAGTTTTTCAATTTTTCAGCCATATTATTTATCTGAATATCCTTATTGGATTCAATAAACAACGGCACAAGGCGTGAAGGTAAGAGTTTCTTTAGAATAACAGATATATTCTTTGAATTGTTCAATACAATTTCCCTGTTTATTCTCTCTTTAAGTTGCGCTGTTTCAACAGCAGGTTTCATATCAAGCAAAACCTCCACCTTCTCTGAATTTTTTAATGCATGTACTGCTTTTCTACTGATTTTAAACCCTATAGGTCCCTCTATGCCACCATTGGTAAAATCCATATCTCCAAACTCATTTTGAACAACATTTCCTCCAACTACAAGAGACACAGCCACATTTTTAAGGGAAATACCCCAATATGACTCTTTGTACCCCTGAGGAATCAACGCTGTTAAAGATGGAAATAAAGGTGTAATCTTATGACCAAACAATTTGGCAAATTTATAGCCGTCACCACTTGAGCCCGTTGTTGGATAGGACAATCCTCCAGTTGCAACAATTATTGACCTGGAAACTATTTTGGAATTATCTGCAGATTTTATTGTATATAGACTGTCGGTATAACTTATATCAGATACACAAAAGTCTGTTTGCACATCAATTCCATTTGCTTTAGAATATCTCAACAAAGAATCTGTAACATCCATAGCACACATACTCTCAGGGAATACTCTGTCTCCTCTTTCTAGTACTGTAGGCAACCCAATAGAGTTGAAAAACTCAACAGTAGCAACATTGGACATCCCATAAAAAGCATTCTTAAAAAAGGAGTTTTTTGGATGTACATAGTGCAAAAAATCTTGCCAAGGTTTCATATTTGTGATATTGCATCTCCCCTTGCCTGTTATTCCGAGCTTTCTGCCCAAACGATCCCTACCGTTCTTTTCATATAAAGTAACATTTGCGCCTGCATACGCAGAGAAGGCGGCGGCCGCCATACC
>CALCUQ010000057.1 GCA_937906795.1 uncultured Bacteroidales bacterium
AGCAGGTTTAATTATATTGCTTGGACATGCCTCAATACAAGCATGACAAGAAGTACATGAACTTTTGAATGCCTCTAAATTCAATGCTCCTGGAGGTAAAATAGGAGAGTTTTCTGTATTTTTCTTTCCCGACAAATAGCTTACTGGATTAACATATTTTCTAACGGCCAAAGCACCTGCAAGACCACCCATTGCTATAATTGCGTTTCTTCTCCCTTTGTTTTGTTTTGTTTGTTCCTTCGAATTTGCTTTCCAATATGGAACCACTTTAACGCCACCCCGTTTGCAATTGTTAATACAATCGAAACACATTACACATCTGCTATAATCTATTTCTTTAGTATTAATGTCAATACAATTGCTTTTGCAGTTTCTTGAGCACTGGCTGCAACCAATACACATCTGTTTGTTGATTGCTATTCTAAATAAAGAATTCTGGCTTACAAGTCCAAGGAATGTTCCAACTGGACAAACAGAGTTACAATATAATCTTCCTTTAACAGAACTGATTGTTACTATTACAATGAGCATTATTGCAGAATATATAAAGCTGTAAATGCTCCAAGTTGCATATTTCTGATAATAGAATGTGTCAGGTAAAACATCTGATAAAATATTGTTGATTCCATTGCTGATGTGAACAATAAAACTGTTGGAAATTTTACCAAAAATAGAATATGGATCAAGTAAGGATAGAGGAAGAGTCAGACCTATTGTAAAACATACGAATATGAATATTAGGATGCCATACCTTAATACATTATGCGGTTTTTTGAATCCTCTGTTCTTTTTTACATATTCTTTGTTTGTTTTCTTTAATATCTTGGTTGAAATAAAAAAAATCAAATCCTGAAAAATACCAAGAGGACATAAAAAAGAACAATATACCCTTCCAAATAGTAAAGTTATCAATAAAAGGAGTATAAGCAGTGTAAAGCTTCCTGTCAATACACCCATCAATGCGGGTGTAAATTGGAGTTCCAATATATATTGGGCAATGCTCGAAGAGGGAAATATATTTAATAATGTTCCAAACGCAGCTATGAATACAATAGCAGCAACTATGATTCTTATTAATCTAAGTTTGTTCATTTCTAATGTTTTATTTTACAAAAGTAGCAATAAATTCATTATCTTTTTTGTACCTTTATTGATAAATTAATTATAAAAAGTAGTATTTATGAAATTGACTAAATTTCCATTGCTTCCGGCAATTATTGTTGCAGTAATTTTAGGTATACTTTCATCATTTGTTTTCCCCGACAGCCTAACAAGAGGTTTCATTACAATTAATGGAATTTTTGGAAATTTTCTAAGTTTTGTAATTCCACTTATTATTCTGGGGTTAGTTGCTCCCGGTATTGCAGAATTAGGCCAAGGTGCAGGCAAATTATTGGCTATAACTGCTGGTATAGCATATTTGTCTACAATTATATCGGGATTCTTCTCCTATTTTTCATGCAGATTCACTTTTCCTTATCTTCTGACTCCAGACAGTGCATTTGGTGAACCTGTTGAAGGGGTTGTAAAGCTTACCCCTTATTTTACAATTGATATGCCACCTATTATGGGTGTGACAACATCCCTTATTATAGCATTTGTTATTGGATTGGGAATTTGTGCTGCAAATGCAACTCATATGAAAAATGCTATCCTTGAATTTAGAGAACTTATTAACATAATTATAGTAAAGATTATTATTCCATTTTTGCCTTTATATATTTATGGAATATTTTTACAAATAGGAGCAGAGGGACAAGCAGCAATGATTCTTAAAGTCTTTATTAAAGTAATTGTAATTATTTTTGTGCTACATATTTTATTGCTTCTTTTCCAATTTGTTATAGCTGGTATTATAAGTAAAAAGAATCCGTTTAAAGCATTGGTTACAATGTTGCCTGCATACATGACAGCTTTGGGAACACAATCCTCTGCCGCAACAATTCCTGTAACTTTGGAGCAATCAATAAAAAACGGGGTTAATCCAAAACTTGCAGGATTTGTTATCCCTTTATGTGCTACTATTCACCTTGCAGGAAGTATATTAAAGATTGTTGCATGTGCTTATGCAATAACATATATGATGGGTATCCCAAGTGGCATTAACATATATGCCGGTTTTATCTTTATGTTGGGTATAACAATGGTAGCTGCACCGGGAGTTCCAGGCGGAGCAATTATGGCTGCTCTTGGTGTGCTTAGCTCTATTTTAGGATTTGATGAGAATATGCAAGGACTAATGATTGCGCTTTATATTACAATGGACTCTTTTGGCACTGCATGCAATGTTACGGGAGATGGAGCTATTGCCTTGATTATGAATAAAATTCATAAACAATGTTAAGAATTACTTCTATTTCAGCACATATTTCCTGGGAAAATAAACAAGAAAATTTTGCCAGAATTGAATCACTCCTTTCACAAATTAATTCACTTGGAGATCTGGTTGTTTTACCTGAGTGTTTTGCAACCGGTTTTACCATGAATACCAGTTTGTGCGAAACAATTCAGCAATCAATGTCAGAGGGTGGCTCATTGCATTTTCTTATGCAGATTGTATGTAGGTATAATGTTGCAGTATTGGCCTCAATCCCTTTTGTTG
>CALCUQ010000058.1 GCA_937906795.1 uncultured Bacteroidales bacterium
ATGGACATTAACAGGCAATGGGGATTTATGACCACTAAGGACTTTACTAAAATGAAGGTTCCTCATCAGTTTGATGCCGTTAACCGTTCGGTTTTTACTAGTGCCGGTGTGCCAATTGTTGAGGTCAAGAAGGGAGCACTCTATGGTTGTATTGAATTATACACAGATGAGTGCGAATATATATTTCCTATCAAATACATCTCCACAGCTTACGGTGGACAATATGGTCTCAGGAAATCCAACATTTCTTGGGAAACATATAGCTGGACAGATATTCAGGGCAAGTTTGATCAAGTTAAAAATAAAAAGGCTATTGCTGAAGAGAAACGTAAACAGGAGGAAGCCAGACAGAGAAGGATGGAAGAAATTAGGAGAGAAGTGCAGGCAAGAGAGGCAAGACTTGCTTCATTTACCACATATGCAAAAACTTATGTAACTCCTATTATCAATCAATGGCAGCAGAAAGGAGAGTTTGAAAAGATGTCAGACTATCAGGCCAGGGTCACAGAAGAGAATCGAAAAAAGAAGATTGCTGAGTTGACAAAGAAAGCAGAACAGAATTTCATTGAGGAGCATAAGAAGTTGAATTCTCTTTTGGAGATGTCTGTTGAGGCATATGATGCTGAGAATGAGGTGTTCTCTATCAGGTCAGAAAAGTTTGGCAGGCTTTTGATATCTGTTCCTATTGCGGATGGCCAGGAATTCAAGAGGGACTTTAATATGATGACCAAGTCAGACGCGGAGTACTTTATTCAGAACGATAAGCTCGCTTTACGTTCGCTTGTCTTCAGACACCCAAAGACAAACAAATCATACAAGTATAGCAACAGTGCAGGATTGAACTATGTACAGTATGAGATCAATCCTACCTTGCTTGGAATTGAAGATATAAAGATTCCCCAGACTTCTACAAGTGCAAGTTCAAACACATATGCATCTTCGTCAAATAATGTCAAGAGTGCGGTTAAGCCTATTTGTAAGATTCTGTCTCCAAGTAATGGCAGTACATATGACACTGATGAGGTGACAATCTCATATCAGGTTATAACAGGGGCAGGCTTGAGTTATCAGTTGAAGTTGTCTGTCAATGGTGAAGAAGTTGTTCCTGTTCATATAAACGGTAACTCAAAAGGTGTCGGTGCTGCCATGGGTAAGTCGCTGAGGATCAAGGTTC
>CALCUQ010000059.1 GCA_937906795.1 uncultured Bacteroidales bacterium
CCACATAAGGCAATACCTGAGGCGAAGATTGTTGTAAGATTCTGGATTATTACAATCCTTTTGTGTGCATTAGCAGTAATAACACTTAAAATAAGATAGTTATGCAAAGAGTAGTTGTATTGGGCGGCGGAGAGAGCGGAGCAGGTGCTGCCGTACTTGCCAAAGTTAAAGGCTTTGACGTTTTCTTGAGCGACAACGGCAAAATCAAAGATGAGATGAAGGAGCTGTTGCGCAAATATGAGATCCCTTTTGAGGAGGGAGGCCACACCCACGAGCTTATTCTAAATGCCAATGAGGTAATAAAAAGCCCTGGCATACCTGAAAATGTTCCACTTGTTGTAGCACTTAAAGAGAGAGGAATCGGCATTATCTCTGAGATTGAGTTTGCAGGCAGATATGACTCTGCAAAGAAGATCTGCATTACAGGAAGCAACGGAAAAACCACAACAACATCACTCATCTACTTCATGCTCAAGAATGCAGGCCTGAATGTAGGACTTGCCGGAAATATCGGCCAGAGCTATGCATATCAGGTAGCAACAGAAAAATATGACTACTATGTATTGGAATTGAGCAGTTTCCAACTTGATGGAATGTATGATTTCAAGGCCGACATCGCCATTTTGATGAACATCACTCCTGACCATCTTGACCGCTATGATTTCAATATGCAGAACTACATAAATTCAAAGTTCAGAATTACACGCAACATGAATGAGGAGGATTGTTTTGTATTCTGCGCAGATGACCCTGTTACTGTAACTGAACTTGAAAAGATAGTCCTTAAGGCCCAAATGCTTCCATTCAGCCAGGAAAGGGAGGTCGCTGAGGGTGCATGCATAAAAGATGACAGAATGTGCGTTACCTACAACAAGGATGAGTATGTAATGTACTTGAGGGAACTTGCACTTGAGGGCAAACATAACGTATACAACTCAATGGCCGCAGCAATTACAGCAAAAGCCATAAACATAAGCAACAAACTGATTCGTGAAAGTCTGATGAGTTTCAAAGGTGTGGAGCACAGAATGGTAAAGGTTCTCAAGATTAAGGATGCACTCTATATAAATGACTCCAAAGCAACCAACGTAAACTCATCATGGTATGCGCTTGAGAGCATGAAGACCCCAGTTGTATGGATTGCAGGCGGGAAAGACAAGGGTAACGACTATGAGCCTCTTTATGAACTTGTCAAGGATAAGGTGCATACCCTTATCTGTATGGGTATCGACAACAAGAAGCTGCATGACTGCTTTGCAGACAAAGTTG
>CALCUQ010000060.1 GCA_937906795.1 uncultured Bacteroidales bacterium
CACCTTAACCGTAAGTTAACCACGAACTAACCGAATGCTAACCACGACTTAACCACACTTATATAATGAGATATTGTAAGAATGTAATAATGAAAGAGTGTGAGAGAAATACGCACGCACGCGGAAAACTGAAAAACGTTTATATTTCTGATAAGGAATATCCCCAAGCCTCCTATTGGCCTTTCTTCAGCAGACAAGGTTATATCTGCCTCCGGTGCAAGGGTAGGGTCAAACTCCTTTCCGTTGTCTGCAATTACCATAATTATGGAACCTCCATGCAGTCTGGCAGATACGTAGATTTTTTCGTGCTCCTCTTTTGGATAGGCATAGTTGATTACATTCACTACGGCTTCTTCCATAACCAGGGTGAGGTTGAAAACCAGATCCGGAGCCAGGGAGAATTCATCTCCAATCTCCTCAATAAACTGGTTGAGTTTGCTTATTTCAGCAATATCGTTTGCAAGAATGATTGATTTTTCCATATCATCAGCAGTATTTAATACACATTACAGTTATATCGTCACTTTGTTCAGCCCCGTTGGCATGACTCTTTATTTCCTCAAATGTGAGGTCAATCAGTATGCCAGGGTCAGTTGATGCATTCATTTTGAGGAATGCAGCAAGCTTGTCATCACCAAGGAGTTCCTTATTGTTGTTTTCCGCTTCAGTTACACCGTCGGTAAACAGATAAAGCATTGTATTTCTGCTTATTGTAGTTTCCTGGCCTTCGTACGGGAATCCGTCGAAAAGGCCCAGCGGAAGATTGGGCTTTACATCCAGCATTGAAATTTTGCCTCCCGGATCCACAATAAGAGGTGCGTTGTGTCCAGCATTGCAATATTTGAGCTCTCCTGTCTTGAGACATAGAATGCCTATGAATGCTGTACAGAACATATTGGAATCATTGCCGTCTGCCAAAGAATCATTAAGTGATGATATTATCTCTTCAGGTTTGTTGATGTATGATGCCACAGACCTGAACAGGCGGCACGTTACGGCCATCACAAGTGAAGCAGGTACACCTTTGCCCGATACATCACCTATTATGAAGTAGAGTTTTTCGTCCTTTATTAAGAAGTCGTACAGGTCTCCTCCAACTTCCTTGGCAGGTACAAGCTTGGCAGACAAGCTGATATCTTCCCTTTCCGGGAAGGCCGGGAATGATTTTGGCAGCATTCCCATCTGAATTGAACGTGCAATCTGCAGCTCACTCTCAATCCTCTCCTTGTTTGCGGTGGTGAATTTCAGCTCCTCCATATAATTTACAAGGGAAGTCTGCAGATTCTCAAACGAGTCGTGCAGTTCCTTGAGCTCATCC
>CALCUQ010000061.1 GCA_937906795.1 uncultured Bacteroidales bacterium
CTCTACAGGATTATATCAACGGTAACTTTAGAAAAGAGATATATGATATGCTTGAGGGAGAACTTAGGGAGAATTTGTATCAAAGATTGTATACCGGATTGTATGATGCGCTGTACAATGCTTTATTTGTGCCTAAGGTGGAGGAAGAAAATGAGTATGTACCAATGATTTAAAGTTATGAGCATTGCTATACCATTTTTTGTAAAAAATAACCTGATAGAGAGGGATACAGACATTAAAACCTCTATTGATTCACATTTGGAATTGTTGCTCAACACACCATGCAATGAATGCAAATGTGATCCCGAGTATGGTTTTGTGTTCAATAATATGAGGTTTGAGGTTTTTGATGAGAACGAGGGGGTTATCCTAATTTCAAAAAAGGAAAAGAAGGATGAAAGGACATTGGAGCTGTACAATAAAAAGATATCAGGTTCGTCGAGGAATATAAACACTTTTGCAACTGAGCTTAAGGAGGTTATAAACAAATATGAAAAGAGGCTTTCTGATGTTAATGTAGTAATGTCTTATGTTAGAGAGCACAAAAAAATATATATAACAGTAAAAGGGATAATAATTAAAGACCAGAGCAATTATCAGTATTCAACAACATTGAATATCTGGAACTGATGAATCTGTGGTCCAATATATAGAGCGGTTGTATGAAACAGAAGTTATTTGCAACAAGACATACAGCAGGTAAGCTAATGGAGGAGGCCATTGCTATATGGCAACAGGGAAACTTTAGTGAGCATTTGGAGGGAATTGATAATGATCCTGTGTTCTCATTGTTTATGACTGCGTTGGCTTATCAGAGCAATGAGTTTGACAATCAGATAGAGTATCTGAAATCACAAGTACTTGAGGAGTTTGCAAGAATGCATATTCCATACGAGCTATCTCATGCTACTCCTTCTGCAGTAGTGGTCCAGAGTTTTTTGCATGGAGATGTCCCATATGTAATGCTGGATGCAGACAAAGAGTTTGTACTTGCAGAAAAATATACTTTTGTTCCTTTACTAAAAACCCGTGTGGTTAATATGTTTGTAAAATCGGTCATAAGGCTCGATGGCAGAAGATGGAAAGTTTCACTTGGGTTCAAGAGTCCTGTTTCTGATTTGGACGGCATTTGTTTTTCTGTAACAAATACAGCTTTTAAAGATTTGAAAGTCACTTGCAATGGTAGAAATGTAGCTCTTCACAAACCGTGGGATATAGCCGAATTGCCTTTGTGCGATTGTTTCTCTATAGATGGAGATTTGTACAACAAACAATTGGTATACAATGGCAGTGCTACCTGGTTTGATTTGTTTGCACAATGTAATCAAAGACTTTTTGTGGTGGATTCTATTCAATATGAGCCTCTTTTGACTCATCCTACAGATTCTGTAGACTTGATTTTTGAGTTCAATGGAATAAACGACAATTTTGTTTTAAATAAAGAGTCTTTACTATTCAACTGTATATTCCTTGTTAATGCAAAAAAACAGAATGTTGAGTTGTCTGCTGCTATGCCAATAGTTAAATTGGTTGGTGGCGATGGTGCAGATTCCCAAAACAATGAGCAATTGATGCATGTGTTGAGACCTGCGGCAGAGCAAATGTATCAGGGGGGAGAGGTAGTGGTACGCAAAGTTGGAGCAGAGAGATTCAATTATAATTCGCTTCTTAGACTTACTCATTATCTAATTGATAAGTATTCTTCTGATTATTATGCGTTTAAAGATATTGATGGGCTTAAGGATGCAAGTGGGGTACAACAGATTCACACTTTGCTAAAGAATATCGCTGAGAGTATAGAAAATGTGCACGAAAGTTCTGTTAAGGGTGTTTACCTTTTATTGGATAATATGATACGTGAGGGGTATCAGAATAATAGTTTTAATGTAAATTATCTTACTACAAACGCAAGTGCACCAAATTCACTGTTGTTGGCAAAGGAGCCGTTTAAATCTCCGGTAGGGTTGGATATGGAGATGACAAAAATTGTATCTGAGCCTATTTTGGGAACTGATGAATCGTATAGCGAAGATGCAATGAACAGTATATCAAAGTATTTTATGATAACCGGCGATAAACTTGTTACAGTTGCAGATATAAAGATGTTCTGTTACAACTATTTGCTAGTCAAACATGATATATCTCAAAGCATGATTGACAGAATAGTTGTCAGGAGCAGAATTCAGCAGGATAGGGCTCATTGCGGCAGAGAAATTATGGTTGAGATTACAATTCTTGATGATGTATACGTTAAGAGAATGTTAATGGACAAATTGCCGCAGACAGAACTTGTAATGCAAAAGATGATTGAGGTAAGAAGTGCTAATGTATACCCTGTTAATGTTTCGATAAAATTTAAATAATTGAGATAATATGGATGATTTTTTCTTGAATATCATTTATAAAAACAAGAAAGTGAAGTTTAAAGTGGTTAATCCTTATGCCCCTTTGGCAACACTGATGAATAATTTGCGCCATGCTATTGGTAGTGATGGTAAACTTATTTTTGATTTTCCATCTATTGATACTACTGGTGCACCACTTGACTATTTTTTTGGAAAGGAAGATTCTGATGTTAATGAAATTAGGGTTTTAAGACCAAGAATTGGAAAGAGTGACCAGACTTTGGCAGATTATAATGTTAAAAATGGTGACAGTCTGTTTTTAGTGCCTGATCCATTCCCAGGTTAAATTTGGATAATATGGGAATGACGGGAAGAAACAGAAGATTGTATAATGAGTGGAAAAGGATTGAGCAGCGTTTAAAGGGGAGAGATGACATATCATATACGGTAGAGAGGGTAAACAGTGAATCACTGCCTGTATCATATAGGGTAGTTTACAATATCCTTTCGATATGTGGAGTAAGTAATGTAGAGCACTTGAATGAGGCAGGAGTGGTAAATGAGCCTATATTTGCAAGGAGATTTATAATGGACATTGATATTCCGGCGAATTATCCCTGTATAGATGGAGCACCTGTGTTCAGGTTTTTAACAAAAGATGAAAGTGGTAATGATATTGCTCATCCGTGGCATCCAAACATAAGATACTTTGGTAGTTTTGCAGGAAAGGTGTGTATCAATGCATTAAATACAAATGTTGATATTGCCTGGTGTATAGAAAGGATTGCTTATTATTTGAGATACGAATTGTATCAGGCAATAATTGAACCTCCTTATCCAGAGGATATGAATGTAGCAAGATGGGTACTCAAGCAGGGAGAGCCTAAAGAGTGGATTTTTTTTGATCAAGAATGATGTAATTGAAAGAATATGAATAAATTACTTGTAAAGAGTTTGTTTTTAACCATATGTTGTCTGGTTTCTGTGGCAACAATGGCGCAGTCTCACAGGAATGTAAGTGTGGAGCAAGGGAAGCCTTTTACAGATCATGTAAATATGAAGAAAGGGGCAGATGATATGGACATAATAGTAAAATTTATGTTCAATGAATCTGAAAATACCCTTACAGTTTCTTTGCTTTCATACAGAAATTTATTTGTATTCAACGACAATGTCAGGTATGGCAGTGTTGTAAAATCAAGCAAGCTGGTCCCTTTTAATTTCCCATATGTAGTATCATCAGAGGGGGATGTCAAATACAGAATTTCTAAAAATCTCAAGCAGAATCTTAAAAAGAATGGCTCTTTAAAAAGCCACATTTTTAAAAATTGGATTACATATGAAGGCCTTCAGCCAAAACAGGTTGAATACCAGATGGTTAATGAATATATAGAACAAAAATTTGATATTCTTTCCAGAAAAGATACCGCAGTTGGTGTTTCACTGCATGATCTGCTTGTTATGGAGCCGGATATTAAAAAGGAGAATATATATAATGTGTTCTATTATGTTGATTTAAATATAAATTACGATATTAAAATATTGAGGGATCCATGTTTTGACAAGCAGGAGCAGATTAAGGAATCTGAGGCTAATGTTGCCGCTGTAAAAGAGGGATATGGTGCATTGCAGCAAAGTTATAAAGATATTGATGTTGTTACAAAGGAGAGTCTGGCAGTTTTGAAGCAAATGCAAAGTATAGTTAAGGAGCAGTTTAAAAAGAGTGATCTATGTGACAAATGTTATGCAATACAGGATAATATAAGTTTGTATAACAAATACGTGGATTCTATTGCACAAGTAGGCACTCTTATAATGGCAATGGAAGCAGAGATGGATAAACTTGATATTGAGCCTGGTTATATTCTTGCTGTTGCAAAGCAGATAGACAATTTTACTGCAAAATGGCTCAAATCAACAGATGCAATAGAAAAAAGGGATATAGCTTTAATATGTGAAGAGATGATAGTTGAGCTTGAGAGCAGTATTGGGGATGGAGTAAAAGTATCACAAGAGCAAGCTGAGGCTATTGAAATATTCAAAAAGGCAAAATCTTACTTTAACTTAACATGTAACAGTTCCAGAGAGGGCAAATGATTTTATTGAATTACATACAGCAGATTAAAGATATTGTATTGAAGTGTCTGATTTTTATTGCCTTCTTTGCAAACTCAGTTGTTGCGTTTGCACAAGGGGATGATAATGCAGATTTGAAGGTGCTTAATGTAGAGAATCACCTTACAAATTACTACAATCAGGTTTTTGAACTTTCCAATAAGGTGTCTGACTATTCTATGGAACAGTTGGATAATGCTGGTAAGATTCTCTCTGTTATAGATGCAAAGTGCAATATGTATTGCCAGTCCAAACAGGATATAATTGCATCGGATGAGCAGTTGCTTACCCTTATG
>CALCUQ010000062.1 GCA_937906795.1 uncultured Bacteroidales bacterium
TGTTCATGACCATGGTGCCGGCGGACACTTGAACTGCTTGTCTGAACTTGTAGAAGAGACAGGTGGAAATATTGATATAAGCAAATTGCCTATTGGAGACCCTACATTGTCATTGAAAGAAATTATTGGCAATGAGAGTCAGGAAAGAATGGGTCTTGTAATGCAAGAGAAAGATGTGGCAGAACTTAAAGCCATTGCAGACAGAGAGCGTGCTCCTATGTATGTAATAGGTGAAACTACAGGAAAACACAACTTCACTCTTAAAAATGAGCAAACAGGTGAGGCTGCCATTGACTTGGCTATGTCTGATATGTTTGGAAGTGCTCCTAAAACATATATGGAGGACAAAACAAATGAATACAGTTATGCTCCACTTGAATACAGTTTCAAGAAATTTGAATATTATCTAAAACAAGTTCTTCAATTGGAGAGTGTTGCTTGTAAAGATTGGCTGACAAATAAAGTTGACCGTTCTGTAACTGGTTTAATAGCAGGACAACAAACTTGTGGTGAGATTCAGCTGCCGCTTAACAATCTTGGTGCAACAGCTATTGGATACAACAACAAAGAGGGTATTGCAACATCTATGGGACATGCCCCACTTGTTGCTATGGTAGATTCTGCAGCAGGTTCAAGAATGGCTATTGCTGAAGCACTTACCAATGTTGTATGGGCACCTCTTAAAAATGGTATAAAAGGCATATCACTAAGTGCCAACTGGATGTGGCCATGCAGAAATGAGGGAGAAGATGCAAGATTGTTCAAAGCTGTTAAGGGAGCAAGTGATTTTGCATGTGCATTAGGTATAAATATCCCTACAGGAAAAGACAGTATGAGTATGACTCAGAAATACCCTAACGGAGAAAAGGTATTGTCGCCTGGTACTTTGATTGTCTCTACTGTAGCTCCGGTAACAGACATTTACAGCATTGTTCACCCTAATATTCAAGAGAATGAAAACAGCTCTTTATTGTACATTCCTTTTGCAAATGGAGCAGCTGTAAGTGATGCAGACAAAGAGAACACCTTAAAAGAAAGTTTCCCATTAGGTGGTTCTGCATTTGCACAAATAATTGGCAAAATTGGTAATATAACCCCAGACATAGACGATCCTCAATATTTTGAAAAAAGCTTTAACGCAGTTCAGGCACTTGTAAACAACGGATTATTGCTTGCAGGACACGATATATCTGCAGGTGGTTTAATTACAACTGCTCTTGAAATGTGTTTTGCAAATACAAAAGGTGGTCTTGCAATCAATGCCAAAGTTCTTCAAATGCTTGCAGAGGTTTACGAGGCTGCAAACGGAACACGTTGCTTTGGTTGTAAAGAGAAATCTGCAGAGGAACTTATCTTTAGAACACTATTCAGCGAAACTCCAGGTGTACTTGTTCAAGTAGACAATAACAAACTTGATGAGATAGGCAAATACATAAATGTAATCAATGCCCCTATTGCAGCTAACGTAGCAATATCAGATGCTAAAGCATACGTAATTGGCAGCTACTTGCCTGCAAGAAAGATTGTGATTACTGAGTGTGGTAAAATGGCTGACGCAGTATCAAGTTGCACAAACGGAGCAATATCATTGAGCATAGATTCTTACAGAGACATCTGGTACAAGACATCATACTTGTTTGATATTAGACAAGTTGGTGCACAATGTGCAAAAGAGCGCTTCCAAAACTACAAGAACCAACCTCTTGTATACAAGTTCCCTCAATCATTTACAGGAAAGATGGAGCAATACAAAACTCAAGGAGAGGCACCTGTAGCAGCAATCATCAGAGAGAAAGGCTCAAACGGTGATAGAGAGATGGCATGGGCACTTCATTTGGCTGGATTTAAAGTGAAAGATGTCCATATGACAGACCTTATCCAAGGCAGAGAGACACTGGAAGAGGTAAAAATGATTGTTTTTGTTGGCGGTTTCTCAAATGCTGATACTTTAGACTCAGCTAAAGGATGGGCAGGAGCCTTCCTATACAACCAGAAAGCTAAGGCAGCATTGGATGCATTCTATGCAAGAGAAGATACTATGAGTCTTGGTATTTGCAACGGATGTCAGCTAATGGCAGAATTAGGACTAATTACCCCTACACAAAGAGAACTTTCTCCAAAAATGATTCATAACACTTCTCATAAATATGAAAGTGCCTTTGTTGGAGTAACAATTGAAAATAGCCCTTCAATTATGCTTAACAGCCTAAGTGGCAGCAAACTTGGTATTTGGGTAGCTCACGGAGAAGGTAAATTCTCATTCCCTACACAAGAGGCCGCAGGATTTACATTTGGAGAGAACAGCACTAACCCATATGACTGGAGTGACTTTAAGGTAGCTGCAAGATATACATACAATGCATATCCTGCAAATCCAAACGGTTCACCAGAAGCAATAGCCGGTATATGTAGTGCAGATGGCAGACACCTGGCAATGATGCCACACCCAGAGCGTTGTTTACGCCCTTGGAACTGGGCACATTACCCAAGTGACAAGCAAAAAGAGGAAATTACTCCTTGGATTGAAATGTTTGTAAACGCCCGCAATTGGTGCATGAGCAAATAAAAATAGCATAAAAGACAAAAGAGAAGCCACAACAGTGAGCTTCTCTTTTTTGTTAATAAAAAAAGTGATAACTTTATAGATACAAAGAGTAATTAAAACAGAACAACTATGGCAAAAGAGAAAAAATTACCAAAGGTCTTTATACTGGACACAAATGTGATCCTGCATGACCATAGAGCAATCTATAATTTTCAAGAAAACGACATAGTAATTCCGGTTGCCGTACTGGAAGAACTTGACAAATTCAAAAAAGGTAATGACACACTAAACTTCAATGCCAGAGAATTTGTGAGGACTGTTGATGAAATTTCTGATTCACGCCTGTTTAACGGATATGGCTATCCACTGGGCAAGGGGTTGGGAACTATCTCCATATCAATAAACAGACCTTTCCCAAAGGATATGGAGAGTATATTCAAAGATGATACTCAAGATCATAGAATCCTAGCCACATCTATATGGTATAAATTTAAGTATCCCGACAGAATTGTTGCCTTGGTTACAAAAGATGTAAACCTGAGGATGAAAGCAAAAGCATTGGGAATGCTTGCACAAGACTATCTGACAGACCATATTAAAGAAGAAAAGTTCAAACAAAATCAGGACAGAGTTATAGTAGTAAGAGGAATTGATCCTAAACTATATGATAAACTCGCACAAGGGAGCCAAGGACTTACATTAGAAGAATTGAGATATAAAAGACCTCCTTGCAATCAGCTTTATAAATTTAAAGGGGAAAAATCAGAAGAGGTACTTGCCAGATACGACGACTACACCCAAACAATTGTGAGAGTAGATGAGTATACAGCTTTTGGCATATCTCCAAGGAATGATGAACAGACATTTGCATTGGATGCAGTACTTAATCCGAATATAAAACTTATATCACTAACAGGTACAGCAGGAACAGGCAAAACCCTTCTTGCCTTGGCAGGAGCTTTGGCACAAGCAGATTTATATGACCAGATATTGTTGGCAAGACCAGTAATTCCACTGCAGAATCAGGAGATTGGATTTTTGCCTGGTACAGCAAATGAGAAGATAGGCCCTTATATGTTGCCACTATATGATAATCTTGCTGTAATAAAGAAAAATTTCAAAGACAATAGCAGAGAAAACATACAGATTGAAGATATGCTTAGAAGAGAAAAACTCCTTATATCTCCACTGGCATATATCAGAGGCAGATCACTGTCAAATGTATTCTTTATTATAGATGAGGCACAAAACCTTACACCACACGAGGTAAAGACCATTATTACACGTGCTGGAGAAGGAACCAAGATTGTATTTACCGGAGACGTTCAACAGATAGACCAACCTTACTTGGACAAATGGTCAAATGGTCTTACACATCTTACCGACAAACTGTTTGGAGAGGAATTGTTTGAACATGTAAACCTTATAAAAGGAGAAAGGAGCGCATTAAGCGACCTTGCAAGCAAGAAACTTTAGAATAACACAACATATAAAAAGCAGGAAGCTGACCCAAAAGGTCAGCTTCCATTTTCATGTTTAAGTTTTTGTTTTTTTATAGTAGCGCTTATGAGTTTCTAATAGCTGCTTGAGCTGCTGCCAAACGTGCA
>CALCUQ010000063.1 GCA_937906795.1 uncultured Bacteroidales bacterium
AAGAGGAAGTTGTTAAACAAATGCAATCAACTGTTGACGCTGTTGGAAGTGCAGTGGGTGGTTCAGCCGGTGCATATATGAAATTGGGAGCTTTGGCAGGTGGCTTGGTAGCAAAAGCTTCTTTGGGAGATGGCTACTTTGTTAAAATCACTTCTCACTTGTTCAAACTAAAATGGAATGATTCAATTCAGGAGAGTCTGTACAATATGTGGGATTCTATTGACGTTTATAACAATACAGAATTCTTTGTTGAGTATGTTGGTAGCGACAGAGCATTTGCAAACACTAAAGCAAGTGTATTCAAAAAATCAAAACCAGAGGAGGAGTTGATTCAAATGGCTACAGCAAATGCATTGGATCAGGTTTTGGCAAAATTGGAGAAGAAATATGACGTATTCAAGTCAAAAGCTCCTCTATATATCAAACCTGGCGAGGGCCATAAAGGTAAAGATTTGTATTATGTGGAGATTGGTATGAAAGAGGGTTTGGAGAAAGGTGACAAATATGAGGTATTGGAAAGAGTGATTGATAAAGCAACCAAGAAAGAGATTTACAAGAAAGTAGGTGAGCTTAAAGTTTCTGCTCAAGTATGGGATAACAGACATGGTGCTGAGGAAGAGTTGGCATTACAAGGAAAAACTCAAGACAAGAAATATACTGTTTTGGAAGGTTCCCTTAAAAATGCTTATGACGGCTTGTTAGTAAGACAGATTAAATAACAAACTTAAAAAGAATTGATATGAAAAAAATAATAGCATTATTGCTTTTGGTGATTATGCCAATGGCAGTATTTTCTCAGAAGAAGAAAAATGTGAAAAAAGCAGATGCAAATACTGCTGCCTGGATGTATGAAATTGAGCCTACAGGTGAGGCTAAATCTGGTGGGGAGATGCTAAAAGTTTGGAGTTATGCTCCAGATGTAATTTCTGCAAAGGCACAAGCTGGAAAAAATGCTGTACATGCTGTAATATTTAAAGGTATTGCAGCAGATGGTAAAGGCCACGGTATTGTAAAATTGGACAGATCTAACAATGCAGAGGTTGAGCATGCAGATTTCTTTAAAGATTTCTTTGCTACCGGAGGAAAATATATGCAATTTGTAACATTGGTCAATAATGGTGTTACAGGAGCGGGTGATATCATTAAACTTGATAAGAAGAATTTTAAGGTAGGTGTAGTTGTAGTGGTAAATTACAAAGCCCTAAGAAAATATTTGGAAGATAACGGTATTATCAAGAAACTGAGTGCTGGTTTTTAATTAGATAGAAATGAGAAAATTATATTTAGTTATATTGTTAGGTATTTTAATGCCTGTGCTTGCTATGGCACAGGCTAAAAGACCTACAGTTATGGTTATACCAAGTGATATCTGGTGTAATCAGAATGGTTGTATGGTTGATTTTGACAATCAGGGAGTAATAGAAAAAGTTCCAGATTACAAGGCAGCATTGCTTAATATGGAATTGGATCAGGTGATTACTGCATTTGGCGGACAGATGCAAGATAGAGACTTCCCTACAAAATCGTTGGCACAAACTATAAAAAATATGCAAGAAGATGCAGCTCTTACACAGAATGCACAACTTGCAGATGGTGGTACAGTTGCCAAAACTCCATTTGACAAACTTATGGAGAGTGCCAGAGCAGACATTATAATTAATATTGACTGGGTTGTAAATAAAGTTGGTCCAAAGAAATCGATAGTTTTCTCAATAAAGGGTATTGATGCCTATACAGGATTCCAGATTGCATCTGCACAACTTACTACCCCAGCAGTTATGGGGCAGATTTCAGTAGCTACTATGCTGGTGAATTGTGTAGAGGCTAATATTGATGAGTTTAACGAGAGACTTCAATCACACTTTGATGATTTGTTTGCAAAAGGCAGACAGGTATCTGTAGAGTGTTTAAGAAGTGGTGATACAGACTTTGACTTTAATACAGTTATGGGAAGTGATGAGTTAGGCTATTTGATAGAGGATGCATTTGCTGAACTTACAGTCAATGGTGTTTTCTCTCTAGATGTGGCAACTCCAAACAAACTTACATTCAATCAGGTAAGAATTCCTATGTTCAATGCTAATGGAAGAGCAATAGATACCAGAGGTTGGGCAAGAACACTTGTTAGCAAGCTTAGACAAGATCCGGCTTTGGCTAATATTAAAATGTCAATACAACCTAAGGGATTAGGTAAGGTATTTATATTCTTTACAAATAATTTTTAAGATATGAAGTTAAGGAACTTATTCATTGCTTTGGCAATTATATTAGTAGTGCCTTTTTCTGCCAATGCACAAAAGTTAATAGGTATAACACCTTTTGTGTCAGAGGATTGCAAAGTGCCTCCTCATGCAGTTAAAACTTTAAAGCATAAACTTACACAAATTGTAGCACAGAGTGGATTTGGTTCTACATCAAACGAGTTTTATTTGACTACAAGTGTAGTTGATATAAACAAGCAGGCTATTCCAACAGTTCCTGTTCAGTACGAGGTTGAACTTGAGGTTTCTCTATCTTGTAGTTCCTAATGAGCAACTGATTGTAGCAGAATATCCTATAATTGTAAAGGGAATGGAAGCATCTGAGTCTAAAGCATATGTTCAAGCATTGAATCAGGTAAATCCAAGATCGCCAAAAATTAGAATGTTTATGCAGTCTTGCAGAGAAAAGATTGTAGAGTATTACAATACATATCTTCCTGCAAAACTTAAAAAGGCAGATGCTCTTGCAACACAAGGTGATTATGCTGGAGCAGTTGAGGTTCTGGCATCTTTCCCAGATTGTGTTGACGGTTACGACAAAGTAGCTGAGAAAATTGCTGAGTATTATCAGAAAGAGATAGATTTAGAGGCTCAGTACACCATAAATGAGGCAAAAGCTTTGATGGTTAAAGAGGATTACGCATCTGTTTTGGATGTGTTGAGTACTGTAAATCCGTTGTCAACAAAATCTCCTGAGGCTTTGGCTATGATAAATAAAGTTGACCAGATTGCCAAAGCTCGTAAAGCTGCTGAATTGGAGCAAAAAGCATTAGAGAGACAACAAGCATTGGAAGCTGAGCAAAAAGCTTACGAAAGAGAGCAAGAGAATATACAAAGAACACAGGATTACAATCTTAAGATGGCTAAGATTACAGCAGAGGCTCAAGCTAAGCATACAGCACAAGCAAAAGAGGTTGACCAGGCTGTTTCAAACAAGATTGTATCTTTATTATTTGGTGATTTATAAAAATATTGAGTTATGGCAACATGTCCAAGGTGTAAAAGCGACTTGCCCCTATTATCTAAAATTTGTCCAGTATGTGACCTTGTTATTGAAGAACAAGGGCAAGCGTCGGTAGAAGAGATTGTGAATAATCTTGAAAGAATCTTACTTAAAGCAAGGAGTATTAAAGAGCCTACTTTTAAACAGAGTGTTGCAAAAATGATTGCATTTTTTGTAATGCCTTTAATTACAATAATGTCTCTATTGCTAGCTTTGGTAAGTAATGGACTATTGTTCTGGATTATTGCAATTGGAGCAGGAGTATATTCTTTTTTTGGAATAGTTAAAAGATTAAAAGATAAAAAGAACCCCGATGCATTGGCACAATTGATCAATGAGTTTGACTACTACAAAGGAATTGCAATGCGTAATTTTGGCAAGAATGCAGAGGTTTCAAAACTGGTAACTTCTATGCAAGGTGAAATATATGACATTTCCCAAAGCCATAAGGGGGCTTCAAAGAAAATCTTTTTAATATGGGCTATTGTCATAACTGTTTTGATTCTTCTTGGAAGCGGCGTATTTGCCACTGTTTCAACAGTTCCTACAGAGGATGAGAAGAAGGTTGAGCAAATGGTAAATGATGGAGTTAAACAAGAGGCAGCTGAGGCTTGGGTAAAACTTGTTGAAGATTACGTAAAAGCCGGATATGATGAGATTTCTGGTGAGCAGGCAAGACTTGATATTGTAAAAGAGATAGTAAAAAGCGATGTGTCTGCTGCAGAGGCATTCTTTAAGAAATATTGTCAGGGACAAATGGGTGATAAAGAGTGTGCGGTAGAAATTGTGAAAGCTTATAAAGCTGTTTCTGAGCAAAAAGCACAGGAGTTTGTAAAAGGTGTTGAGCTTAGATACAAATCTGATATTGAAAAACTAAAGAAACTGTTGTAATATGGGACTATTTTCGAGCAATAAAAACAAGAACGGAGGCATTTTAAATGTAATCCGTTGTGATCAGGATGATTATTTAGTATGGAAATGGCGTCCATCAGATGTCCCTACCAATAGAGAAAATGCTATTAGATGGGGCAGTGTTCTACACGTTAAAGAGGGAGAAGTTGCTGTATTTGTTTATAAGCAGAATGACGGAAAGCAAATGGACTAT
>CALCUQ010000064.1 GCA_937906795.1 uncultured Bacteroidales bacterium
ATTATCCACTCTTGCTATGTTGAATAAACCGAAAGTGTATCAAGTAGCTATTCAAAAACCTTTTGAAAAGCAAAAAGAAATATTAGCAAAATCAGGTATTAAATATAATAGAGGTTTGTTGAGTTTTATCTCAACGAATTATAGAGATTTGTTTGCTATATTGTCTTATTCAGAAATCAAAGAAAAAACAGAACAAAAACAAAAAAGAAACAACCAAACTTACAAGAGCACAAAAGAAAGCAGAAAAAGAAAGATTGCTTAAAGGGGCAGTAATGGAATGTATAAATAAAGATAGTATTATTCTTATTGTTAACACAATAAACCCACTTGGAAGCACTTCTGCAAGAAGTACAGAGGGTTATTCGATAAGATTGATAAACAAGAAAATTTCTTGTAAAGTCCCTTACCTTGGCCAATCTACTTCACCTATGTTTGGTGCCCAGGATGTTTCCATTAGAGCTACAGACCAACCTGTAACCAATATACAGAAAGAGTATTCAAAACAGGATGAGTGTACTTATTATCTGTTTTACTTCAATAATGAAAACGGTAACGAAAAATGCGAATGCATATTTCAGATTTACAACAATGGTGTTTCAAATATAAAAATCTCTCCTTCTGGAAGAACACCGGTAGGTTTCAAAGGAGAGCTAAAGATTGAATATTAAAATTAAGTTTATGATAACAAGAATTGCTTTTTTACTTATTCTGACCTGCTGTACTTTTATGGCCAATGCACAGAATTCAGATCTTAACATTATTCCAAAACCTCAAGAGGTAAAAATAAACAATGGCCACTTTTTATTGGACAATAATGTCTCAATTAAGGGTAATGAACCTTTTGCTGTAAAATATCTTAAAGACAAAATAGAAACCTCAACTTCTTTTGTTTTATCACAGGCAAATACCCAAACACAAAAGGTTATTGGAATATTGGTAGATCCTAATATGGATATTAAGAAAGAGGGGTATAATCTTATTGTCAATCAAAATGAGATAACCATTAAAGCAAAAGATAAAGCTGGTGCTTTCTATGGTGTACAAACTCTTTTACAATTGCTTCCGGCAACAATCTACGGTAAAGCAACAGGATGGGAAGATTACAAAATTCCATGTGTTGAAATAAAAGATTATCCAAGATTTGGCTATAGAGGAGTAATGCTTGATGTTTCAAGAACATTCTCGCCGCTTCCTGTAATCTACAATCTTTTAGACTGGTTGTCATACCATAAAATAAACACCTTCCACTGGCATTTGTCAGATGACAACGGCTGGAGACTGGAGATTAAGAAATATCCGTATTTAACAGAAAAAGGTGCTTGGAGAGGACCTGGTGAGGTACTTCCTCCAACCTATGGTTCCGGTCACAAAAGATATGGTGGTTTCTATACTCAGGCTCAGGTTAAAGAGGTTATAAAATACGCAGCTGAGAGAAATATAGAGATTATTCCAGAGATAGATATGCCGGGACACAGCAAATCTGTTATTGGTGCATATCCACATGTTGGGTGCGATAATAAAACAGAGTTTGTAAGTGTAAATGGAGAAGTTAAGAATGTATGGTGCGTAGGAAATGAAGACAATTACAAAATGCTTGATGGCATTATTAAGGAGATTGCTGCCCTGTTCCCTTCTAAATATATTCATATTGGTGGAGATGAGGTTAATATGAATAACTGGAAAGAGTGCTCCAAATGTAAGGCACTAATGGAAGAGAAACAGATGAAACACCCTTCTGAACTTCAGAATTATTTTGTAAGAAAACTGGAACAAATTGTTAACAAATATGGCAAAATAATGGCTGGTTGGGATGAGATTTTAGATGGTGGTGAATTAATGGAGCAAACCAGAGTTTACGCATGGAGAACAGTAAAAAGAGGTATAGAATCTGTTAAGAAAGGACAACCAACCGTTATGCAAGTTGGAGAATATTGCTACTATGATATGAAACAGTCTCCTTTGGAAAGAGGACATAATTGGGCTGGTATAGTTACATTGGAAAAAGCATACTCTCTTGACCCTACAGGCAGTTTCAATCTTACTCCAGAACAGGAAAAACTTGTTTTGGGACCTCAAGCAGGATTATGGACAGAGCTTCTTAACAGACCTGCCAGATTCCTTGAATACCAATATTTCCCAAGGGTAGCGGCTTTATCAGAAGTTGGTTGGTCAAATAAAGAACATAAAAATTTTGAGGATTTTAAAAACAGACTTGAAAGCAAACATTATGACAGATTGTTCAATATGGGTATAGCATTTAGAGTACCTTATCCTAAAGTTGTTTATGAAAACAATACTCTAAAGGTTAATTTACCATACAAATATGCTGTAGTAAGATATACAACAGATGGAAGCGAACCTACTTGCACATCCAATATTTATACAGGAGATATTGTAACTTTTGAACCTCTTAAATTCAAATTTGCCACTTTCTATAAAGATATATTGAAAAGTATAACAGTTGGTGCATCCAATATTGAACCTGATTATCTTAAACCAGAGGTTGAAGTAACCTCTTCATTTGATCCTAAGGATTATAGTAAAGGTTATAATATGGAGCATATTACAAATTATAACTTTAAGAAATGCCTTAGAGTTTCCAGAGCTGCCGTTAAAGGTGACTGGGTTTTGTATAACTTTAAAGAGGCTGTTGAATGTAAATCAATTAAAGTTGAAACAGGTATGCCTAATATAACTTTCTACAGTGTTACAGATGGATATGTAGAATATTCATATAATGGCAAAGACTTTATAAAGGGAGAAGAGTTTGTAAATGGAATAGCAAACATCAAACCTGAAAAACCTGTCAAAGCTGTTAGAATTATTGTTACAAATACTTCAGATGCACTGGCAATATGTTTCCAGGCTTTAAAAATAGAATAAAGACTTAAAGAAAATAGAATAAAAAAAGATGGATCATAATTGAATCCATCTTTTTTTTATGCTATAAAGCCTTATTTTATCTTTTCCAAAATAAAGTCATAAACTGGCTTGAAGTCCTGATAATTACCTTCTCCTTTGTTTATCTTTTCTACAATTGGCTCTGACATTTCAAACACCTTGTTTTCTATTGCAAGTGCCTGATTCATATACTCAATTATAAGGTTGACATTCATATATTTGTTTCCATTACCTCTTGTAATAGGGAATATTTTATGTTTTCTCTCAAGGTTCCAGTCACACATATACGCATTTTGAGAATCTTTTGCTGTAACCATATAAGCTGGTTGGTTCTCTTTATTTACAACCATCAATGGAACTGTAATTCCTACTGTAGGGTATCCTAAATTGGTCCACATAATTGTATTAAGCGGATTTTCTCCTTTTTTTACACCACTTACTACAATTGAACATGTAGAAGATTTTCTTGGAATAAAATCCTGATCAATGAACCAACCGCCACATTTTTCAATAAGCTCTTTATCTTTAATTATATCTACTCCTAAAATTGAATGATAGTAGCTTCTCGACAAATTTTGCATTATCCATTTTGGAGTAAATTCTCCATTTCTTGACAAATGTTGTTTTACAATCTTGTCTGCATTGGTATATCTTACATAACCCATTCCATCATTCAATTTACCTGTATTTGAATGGTTGGTATATACAATATAACCTTGAGGAGCAATTTTTGGATCGTTTACATCAATTTTGGTCCATGAATCATTGTTAACCTCATAATAGGCAGCACCACCTTCTGCATCAATAACTCCAAAGTTTGCCTCAACTCCCATAGGTCTCTTGTAGTTGTCAAGCATTTTTTCAAAATCTTTTAAAGTTCTGCAGGTTCCTAATGCTTTATACATCACTACACCCTCTTTATCCATTTGGTTACTTGGAACATTATCATATTTAAGATTATATGAGGCTGTATTCATAATAGAAAAACCAACTTCATTTGTTCCGGTCCATGCCTCAGGTAAATTGTCGGGAGAATTCAAAAGTGCAAGGAAAGAGTATTTTTCTCCTTTTATATACTCTATCTTATTGTTCTCTTGTCCGGTATCTCTGTGTTTCCACATTAATGGACGTCCGTCTGCAGTAATTTTTCCTGTAAAAATTGCTGAGGTACAAGCAAAAATATCGGCTGTAAAAATTGCCAATACCAATAATAGTGTTAATTTTAGTTTCATATCTGTATTTTTTAGTTTCTAAAACAATGTATCGTTGGGAATATATTTATTGAGTCCCAGATGTTTGTATGCAAGTTCTGTTACTTCTCTTCCTCTTGGAGTTCTGTTTATAAAACCCTCTTTTATTAAAAATGGCTCATACACCTCTTCCAATGTTCCTGAGTCCTCTCCAACTGCTGTTGCTATAGTATTAAGACCTACAGGTCCTCCTTTAAATTTATGGATAATTGTTGTAAGAATTTTATTGTCCATAAGATCCAATCCTCTTTTATCTATATTCAAAGCATCAAGAGCATATTTTGTTATAGACAAATCTATTCTTCCATTTCCTTCTACTTGTGCAAAATCCCTGACTCTTCTAAGTAATGAGTTTGCTATACGAGGTGTTCCCCTGCTTCTGCAAGCTATTTCCAATGCTGCCTGAGGATCTATATCTATATTTAGAATACGGGAGCTTCTCTGAATGATTTTCTGCAGCACAGATGAGTCATAATACTCCAAATGACATTGAATGCCAAATCTGGCCCTTAAAGGGGCTGTTAAAAGACCACTTCTGGTTGTTGCTCCAACCAATGTAAAAGGGTTAAGAGATATTTGAACAGATCTGGCACCTGGCCCTTTGTCTATCATTATATCTATTCTGTAATCTTCCATTGCAGAATAAAGGTATTCCTCCACTATTGGAGAGAGTCTGTGAATTCCATCTATAAACAATACATCCCCCTCATCCAAGCTTGTAAGAAGACCAGCCAGATCACCTGGTTTGTCCAAAATGGGACCAGAGGTAATTTTCATACTTACCCCAAGCTCATTTGCAATGATATTTGCAAGGGTTGTTTTTCCTAACCCTGGAGGACCATGGAACAAAACATGATCCAAAGACTCCCCTCTTTGCTTGGCAGCCTTTACAAAAACTTTCAAATTCTTAAGTATCTTTTCCTGACCGGAAAAATCTTCAAACTCCTTAGGTCTTATAACACCTTCCAATTCCGCATCAGAAAAATGTACCTCTTTACGAGGATCAAAATTTCCTTCAAATTGTTTCATAATACAAATATAACTTAAATTTATTTTAAATCTATTTGATTATTCTATATAGTTGTCAATATGTTGATAACCTTATTCTATTAACACATGTGTTTATATTTTTACTTGTTATTAACAATTAATAGGTTTTATATAATATTAAAAATCAAACTTTTATGTAAAATAATAAACATATGTTAATAACTTTAACAATCTTATTAACAGTTGAATATTGTTAAAAACTATGCTAAAAACTACAAAAAAAGTATTGAACAATTTATTTGGAGCTTACAGATGATTCATTGTATATACAAAATAATTCAAGTGCAATTTTTATATTTTTAAAAGTTATTGACATAGTTATTAGTATATAATCAACACTTTTCAACATATTTTCTTGCCCTTTGTTAAAAACTTATTTTACTTTGCATACACTTATGGATTGTAGTGTATTTAAAGAAAATATTTTATCTCAAGAATCTGTAAAACAGATAATTGATTTTATAGATAACAGCAAAGACAAGGTATTGGAGCTTAAAGGTATCAACTCCAGTGCTAAGTCTGTTGTATATTCTGGTGTAGTTGATACAGGTGTAAATATTGTGGTCCTGGATAATAAAGAAGATGCCCAATTTTTCTGTAACGACCTTTACAGTCTTTTGAGCAGTGAGAGTGTTTTCTTTTTCCCAAGTTCGTCAAACTACATAAATAACAGAGTAACCACAATAAAGGACTCTTCCCAGAAAGTACAGAGAAGTTCTGCTATAAGCGAACTCAATAATTATTTGCAAGGGCAAAGTAAATTCAAAAACATTACATTAGTAACTTATCCGGCATCTATTTATGAAAAAGTACTCAACAGTGTTGTGTTGAAAAAGAATATCCTTAAAATAAAGAAGGGGGATATGCTTTCTCATGATTTTATAAAAGAGACACTTATAGAGTATAATTTTGAAAAAGTAGACTTTGTGGGAGAGCCTGGTCAGTTTGCTTTAAGAGGATCCATTATAGATTTGTTCTCATACTCTTCCGACAAACCGTTCCGTATAGATTTCTTTGGAAATGAAGTAGAAAGCATAAGAGATTTTGATGTAAATACACAACGTTCCATAAACAGACTTGATGAGATAGAAATTTTTCCAAACATTTATGAGCAGAATGATATTATAGAGGGTGAAGGAGAGAATATTTTTGATTTTGTCGGGGAAGGAAATTGTACTGTATGGATAAATGATATTTCCGCTCTGCAAAATGAAATCTATACAGATATCCTGCAATCTATACAAAAAAACAAGCAGATATATTTTAATCAGTTTACGCAACGCAAAAATAAAACAGTAGAGTTTAAAATATCTGCACAGCCTGCATTCAACAAAAACTTTGATTTGTTGCTCAATGATATAAATGACAAGTCCAATTTAGGTTATAAAGTATATATATGTAGCGAAAATCAGAAACAACTGGAAAGATTGCACAGTATATTTTTGAACCTCAATGAAAAAGCCGGTATTAAGGTAAGCAAATTCAGTGAGTTGAATTTTTCTCTGCACAGTGGATTTATAGACAATGAGTCAAAGGTTTGTATTTATACAGACCATCAGATTTTTGACAAATATCACAGAGTAAAGATAAAAAGGGAAGTTCCAAGAAGTGAAAGATTGACTTTAAATGAGTTGAGTGCATTTAATATTGGAGATTATGTAGTGCATATAGACCATGGAGTTGGAATTTTTGGAGGTTTGGTAAAAACAAACATAAATGGTGTGGTGCAGGAAGCTATAAAGTTGATTTATAAGGATAACGATGTAATATTTGTTTCAATTCACGGAATTCACCGTATAAGCAGATATAAAAGTAAAGAGGGCACCCCACCTAAAGTTTACAAATTAGGAACGGGAGCCTGGGAAAAATTAAAAAATACCACAAAGAAAAAGGTAAAGGATATTGCAAAGGATCTTATAAAGTTATATGCAGAGCGCAGGCAAGCCAAAGGTTTTGCTTTTTCTCCCGACAGTTATCTGCAAAATGAGCTTGAGGCCTCCTTTATGTATGAAGATACACCAGACCAGTTAAAGACAACCCAAATGGTAAAGGAGGATATGGAAAAAGAGTATCCTATGGACAGACTTGTGTGTGGAGATGTAGGGTTTGGAAAAACAGAGATAGCTATAAGAGCCTCTTTTAAAGCAGTGGCAGACAGCAAGCAGGTAGCTGTACTTGTGCCTACTACCATTCTTGTTCCAACAACTATTCTGGCATTGCAACATTTTAAGACCTTTAGCAAAAGACTAAAAGATTTTCCTTGTAACATTGAGTATATAAGCAGATTAAAGAGTGCAAAAGAGATAAAGGATATAATCAGAAGATTAAAGGAGGGTAAGATAGACATTATAATAGGTACTCACAGACTGCTAAACAAAGAGGTAGAGTTTAAAGATTTGGGTCTGCTTATAATTGATGAGGAACAAAAATTTGGTGTTGCTGCAAAAGAGAGATTGAAACAATTGAAACTGGCAGTAGATACACTTACACTTTCTGCAACACCAATACCAAGAACTCTTCAATTCTCTTTGTTGGGAGCAAGGGATTTGTCCATAATAAACACTCCACCTCCAAACAGACTTCCTGTTCAGACAGAAATAATTGATTTTAACGAAGAATACATTAGGGATATTATCAATTATGAGCTTGAAAGGGGAGGACAGGTATATTTTGTTCACAATAAAGTAGAAGATATACTTGCAGTTGATGATATTATAAAACGTATTTGTCCCGGAATAAAAACCTGTGTTGGCCATGGCAAAATGGAGCCAAAAGAGCTTGAAAGCAAAATTCTTGATTTTATGGCTGGAGATTATGATTTGCTTCTGGCAACAACAATTGTGGAGAATGGAATAGATATACCAAATGCAAATACCATTATAATAAACCAGGCACAGAATTTTGGATTGAGTGATTTGCATCAGTTAAGGGGCAGGGTAGGACGTTCAAACCAGAAAGCTTTCTGTTACCTTATTGTACCACCAATGGTTACAATAACAGATGATGCCAGAAGAAGATTAAGGGCAATAGAGGCCTTTTCTGACCTTGGCAGCGGATTCAATATTGCAATGCAGGATTTGGATATAGGGGGGCAGGAAACCTTTTAGGTGGAGAGCAGAGTGGGTTTATAGCAGATATGGGATTTGAAACATATCAGAGAATATTGTCAGAAGCCTTTCTTGAAATAAAACAAGAAAGTTATAATAATGGTATAGAATTGAAAGAGGCAAAGAAAGGAGTCAAAAATGAAGAAAAGTTCAATGAAGCCATAAATAACAAGACAGATTATCAGTATATAACAGAGTGTACCATAGATACAGACCATCAGTTACTTATTCCCGACAGTTATATTCCTCAGACATCTGAGAAAATAAGGCTATATAAGGAACTCGATGCTATGAGCAGAGAGGAAGATATTGTGAAATTCACAGAGGATCTGATAGATAGGTTTGGTCAGATGCCAGAGGAGTTAAGACAGTTGACATATATAGTAAGACTTAGAAGAGAGGCTGTAAAACTTGGATTTGAGAGGTTGAAAATAAAGAATGGAATAATGATAATTCATTTTGTGAATAATCAGCAATCTCCTTATTATAAATCACAAATATTTGCAGAAATATTAAAATATATAAGCGAAAATCCTAAACTTTTTGGAAATTTAAGAGAAAATAACGGAAGACTGGTTGTGAGTGTAAGAGGGGTATCAAATATTGAAGTGGCTTATAATGTTGTGTATAAAATGAAAATTTCTATCTTTGCAAGATTGTAAGTTGATATGTTTGTGAAAAATTTATTGATTGATATAGGAAATTCCAATTGTAAAGTTGCCTACCATAAAAATGGAGAGTTGGGCGAAATTTTCAGAAGTTCACAATTGGCAACATTGGATTTTATCCTCTCAATAATACAAACACAGTATTTTGATGTTATAGTACTTTCTACTGTAAGGGAAGATGATCCTAAAATGGAAAGTGTGCTGGAAAAAAAATGTAGAAAACTGGTAGTACTTAATACTCAAATAAAGTTACCTATAGATTTGAAATATGCTTTTCCACCTGTTGGATTGGGGGCAGACAGACTTGCCGGGGCATTGGCTGTAGCAATGATGTTTCCAGGAAAAGATATTATTAAATTTGATTTTGGAACAGCTTTGACTGTTGATTTTATAAACAAGGATGGTGTGTATGAAGGGGGAAATATTTCTCTTGGAATGCAGTCCAGGTTTAGAGCATTGAATGCTTTTACAAAGCGTCTGCCTTTAATAAAACCAGATGCAGAATTTGAGCCTGTAGGGGTAAATACTACCGGAGCAATGACAGCAGGTGTAGTTTTAGGTCTGAAATTTGAGGTAGAAGGATATATGAATCTGTTTAAGAACAGAATCATAGTATTTACCGGAGGAGATTCTTTTTATTTTGCACAGAAAATAAAAGGCTCGATTTTTGTAATTAAAAATTTAGTTTTATTAGGGTTAGCTCAAATAGCTGATTATTATGCAGAAAATTAGTATTTTAAAAAGAGTATTATTAGGCTTTGCGGTTTGTCTGTTTTGTTCTTATGCATCTTATGCACAAGATGTGGATGCTTTGAGTACATTCACTCCTTATTCTTTATATGGTATAGGAGATCTTGAGCAACAAGGAACCGCGTTCAATAAAGCTATGGGTGGAATAGGTGTTGGTGTTAGGGACAACAGATTTATCAATTATCTTAATCCGGCATCAATTACAGACAGGGATACCTTGTCTTTTATGTTGGATTTTGGTGTAAGTTCAAGAAATTTTTATAATAAGGACAGTAAGGGTGCATCTTCTGCATACAACACTTTCAATATGCATAATTTTATATTTACTGCACCTATTTATAAAAAATCGGCACTTATTATAGGTGTTGTTCCATATTCAAATATCGGTTACAAATTCCGCTCAAAGGAAAATGACCCCAATATTATTTTGAATTATGGTGATGTATCTTACCAGAAATATGGTACAGGTTCGGTAAACCAGGTATTTGTTGGTGCAGCAATGAACTTCTTCAAGAATTTTTCTGTAGGAGCAGAGTTGATATACTATTTTGGTAATCTTGAACGTCACAGTGATGTAATTTATGCAACAAACGGAACATCCAACAGTGTTGTAACAGGTTGGGATTATGCTCTTGGAGCTATTGGTGGTAGAGTTGGTTTGCAGTATTTTACAAAACTTGGTAATGACAAACAACTTACAGTTGGAGCTACATATAGATTTGGTGTTGATTTGAAAGGTGATCTTACCAAATATTCACACTCTGTAATAGATGTATATAGAGATACTATATATAATGATATAAAAAAGGATTATGTCCAAAGTATTCCAGGTGAATTATCTGCTGGTGTTTCATTTAGAAAGAAGGACAAATGGATGATAGGATTTGATTATAGCAGGCAGGATTGGAAAAATTCAAATTTATCAGAAATATCTGAGGTTGGATACTCTCCGGCAACTGCTTCTTCATATAGAGTGGGTTTTGAATTCATTCCTAACAAATATGATATCAGATATTATCTAAAAAGAGTTACATATAGAGTGGGAGCATATTATAACCAGTCAAATGTTTCCATTTATGGTAACCAGGTAAATTCATATGGTGTCACAATTGGTAGTTCTTTCCCAATTTACAGACTCTACAATGCGGTTAACTGGGCTCTTGATTTTGGAGAGAGGGGAAGTCTTAAAAAAGGAATGGTTAGGGAGATGTATTTTCAGGTTCATATAAATGTGAGCTTGCATGATATTTGGTTTATTAAGAAGAAATATCAATAAAACAAAACAATAAAAATATATTAACAAACTAATTATGAAAAGAATCAAAACTACATTAGGCCTATTGGTTGTTTTAATGCTTATGACAACTGTGAGTTCATTTGCACACGGTAAGTATGGACCAGATAGTGCTAATTGTGTAACAGCACTGAACTTCTACAAAGATTATTACAACAACAAGCAGTATGAGGCTGCTGCTTCAATCTGGAGAAAGGCTTTTGTAACATGTCCTCCAAAAGTAAGCCAGAACTTGCTTATTCATGGTAGAAAAATTTTCCAAGAGCTAATCAAGAAAAATGAGAATAATCCAGACTATAGAAAACAATTGGTAGATACTCTAATTCTTGTAAACAAAGTAAGATTGGAGAATTTCCCTAAATATAGAGTTACAGTAAAAGAGAATATTGCTTACGATATGCTTAATTACTGGAGAGGTGAAGAGTCTGATATCTTCTTTGCAATTGATGATTATATCAAACATGCCGGTGAAAAAGTAAAACCAGGTCTTATTGTTGCTTATATGAACAAGGCTAAGGAGATGTACGTTGCACAAAAACTTACAGATGAGGAAGTTCTTAAGATTTATACAGATTTGAGCCCAATTTTGGATAAAATTATTTCTGTAGATCCTTCTGAGAAAAACCTTTCTGCAAGACAAGGTTTTGAGAATGCTTTCATAACCAGTGGTGTTGCTACTTGTGATAATTTGGTTACAGTATTTACTCCAAGATTTGAGGCTAACCCTACAGATATCACAACTATCAAACAAATTGTAGTTCTTTTAACTAAGAATGAGTGTGTTGATACAGATTTGTTCCTAAAAGCTGTTACTGCACAACATGAGGTTGAGCCTTCATACAACTCTGCATATGGTCTTTACAGATTGAACGGTGTAAAAGGTAATGATCAGGAGGCTATGAAATATCTTCAACAAGCAATTGACAGTGAGGAGTCTGACGATGTAAAAGATGGTGAGTTGCTTCTAGAGATGGCTACATATATGTTCAAGAACATGGAGTCTAATGCAAAAGCATTCCAGACAGCTAGAACAGCTGCTGAGAAAAACCCTGCAATTGCCGGTAAAGCTCACTTCTTGTCAGCTTCAATCTGGGCAAACCAAGGTTGTGGTGGTGATGATATTGACAAGAGAGCAAAATATTGGGTAGCAGTAGATTACTTGGTAAAAGCTAAAAATGCAGATCCAAGTTTGGCTCAAGAGGCTGATGATCTTATCAGAAGCTACAGACAATATTTCCCTAAAACAGAGGATGCGTTTATGTATAACCTTGTAGATGGTAATCCATATACTATTTCTTGTGGTGGTTTGAGTGCATCTACAACTGTAAGAACTGTAAAATAATTATGTATAGGGGTATCCCTAACATATCAAATATAGCATTGGTAGCAATTGTTTTGGCAGTTGCTACCATTGTTGTATCTTGTAAAGGGGAACAGATGAATAGTTTTGATGTTGATTCCATGCCAAGACAGACAGTTGAGGGGATGAGTGCGGTGCAGACAATAAATGGAGTTCTGAATATGAGAATGGAGGCCAAAACTCTTCAAAGTTTTGATTTTGACACATTGTCATACGAGTTGTTCCCAGATGGATTTGATGTTTATGCTTATGATAAAAAAGGTAATTTGGAAACTCAAATTTCATCAGATGTGGCCAAACATACAACAGAGGGGAAGAAAGAAACATGGGAGGCTTTTGGAAATGTTGTCATAAATAATTTTATAAAGGGTGAAAGAATGGAGACTGATACCCTTTACTGGAATAGGGAGGAGGGAAGGATTTATACACATTGTTTTGTAAGAATGTATACCCCTGACGGGTATATGCAGGGCTATGGTATGCAGAGTGATGAAATGGCAAGGAATGCCAGGATTATGCGGCCTTTTGACAGTTATGCAATACTGTCCAATGATTCGTTATCGGTAAGGTATGTTGATACTGTCAATTTTATAGGTCCTGTTTTAAATTAGATTATTATGGGGGGAGATATAGTTATCACAATATTGGCTCTTGTTTTCTCTGCCTTTTTTTCGGGGTATGAGATTTCTTTTTTGTCGGGGAGCAAATTGAAAATGGAGCTGGACCGCAAGCAGGGAAAAAGGTATGCGGTTGTGATGGACAAATTTATTAAGAATCCGGAAAAGATTATTTCCAGCCTTCTTATGGGTAATAATGTTGCGCTGGTTATATATGGAATTTCGTCGGCCAGAATACTGGATCCCCTAATTGAGAAATATATAACAACATCTACCGGTGGTGTTCTTGCCATTGATACTGTTGTTGCTACTATAATTGTACTTATTACAGCAGAATTTCTTCCAAAGGCTTTATCAAGACTAAATCCTAATGGAATGTTCTCTTCTTTGTATTGGTTATTTATTTTCTTCTATTATTTGTTATATCCTTTAACATATGTGACCAATATGCTTTCTGCTGGAATTTTTAAGATTTTTGGAATAAAGGATATGCATGTAAAATCCAAGAATCTTTTTGACAAAAGTGACCTTATGCATCTTTCCAATGAGGTTACAAGTGTGCAGGAGCAGGAAAATGAGCATTTTAATGATATGGTTATTTTTCAGAATGCCCTTAATTTTTCTTCTGTAAAACTTAGAGAATGTATGATACCTCGTACAGAAGTTGCTGCTGTTGAGGTTGATGATAGTATAGATGATCTTATTGATATGTTTGTGGAGCAGGGATATTCGAGAATTATGATTTATAAAGACACTATCGATAAGATTATAGGATATGTCCATTCCAAAGATTTGTTGAAAGACAAGTCCAAGAGTATAAGAGAGCTTCTTAGAAGTGTGGTTTATGTTTCTGAAGAGATGAAAGCACAGACTCTTATGGCATATTTGACCAAAAACAGAAAATCTGTTGCTGTGGTAAGGGATGAGTACGGTGGTACAGGTGGAATTGTAACACTGGAAGATTTGATTGAAGAAATCTTTGGAAATATTGAGGATGAGTTGGATGCGGAGGAGCTTATTGCTAAACAAATATCTGAGAAAGAGTTTGTTTTGTCTGCAAGGCTTGAGGTTAAAGAGGTTAACAGAAAATTTGATTTGCAACTTCCGGAATCTGATGATTATGAAACAATTGCGGGGTTGATAACTTATTTTAACGAGGCTATTCCTAAAGAGAAAGAGATATTACAGTTTGGTTTGTTTTCTTTTCTTATACTTAAAACCAACAAGAAAAGAATTGAAACTGTTAATTTAAAAGTACTTGGGAAGTAGTTTTTTTGTATTATTTTTTAGAAAATTACTATCTTCGCGCTCTAAAAGTGAAAATTTTAAAAATAATTATATAAAATGGCAGGTTTAGAAAAGATACGCGTTAAGTTTGGTGCTTTTATCACCGTACTTATTTCTTTGGCGTTATTATCGTTTATTATTGATCCTGATACTTTGCAAAGTACAATGTCTATGTTCTCATCTAAGTATGATGTTGGTGAGATTGCAGGTGAGGGTATTTCTTATCAGGATTATCAGGCAGAGGTAGACAAGTTTACTACAATCAATGAAATCTCTACAGGTTCTTCCTTTATTTCCTCAGCAGGTTCTTCTGTGACTTCTTCAGCGATTTCTTCAACAACAGGCATCAATTATATCAAAGAACCAGGCCTTCACAGAACACTTCTTGGGGATG
>CALCUQ010000065.1 GCA_937906795.1 uncultured Bacteroidales bacterium
GAATACTACCTATAAAACAATAAAATGAAAAGTTACCTAAGATTTTTGTCAAGAAACAAACTTTATACTGCAATCCAAGTCGTTGGATTGAGTCTGTCGCTCGCTTTTGTCATAGTACTGGCAAGTTGGCTGGTCAATATCTTCAAAATGGGAAAGGAACATCCTCACTATGACAGGATATATGCCGTTGCATATCAGAATTCCCTCCACACCACTTGGGCATTGGGCGAGTATTTGTGCGACAATATTCCAGAGATTGAATCAACCTGTACCCCACTGCTTTATCCGGGACACTTCACACTCAACAATATTGACTGCGTAAAGATCAACTGGTGCGAAGAGAACTTCTTTGATTTCTTTCCGCAGGAGTTCATAGAAGGAGATGCCGGGTTCCTTAAAGTACCTTCAGAAGTGGGAATCTCGGAGAGTTTCGCCAATATTATATTTCCCGACGGGGATGCCATAGGCAAAACTGTCACCCTCCTTGATAAAGAGTATACCATTACCGCTATATATAAAGATTTTGGGGAAGGTCTCATCAAATACAATGACATGATTATGTCAATGTCTTCACGTGGTGAAAAGAATCCCTCATTGCCGAGACAGGAGATGCTCTCCGGTATAGTCACAATGGTCAAACTTAAAGAAGGCGTAGATGTTGGTGAGGCTGAAAAAAAGATAAAAGAGTTCACTCTCAGGCACTATAAGGAGACAGGAGAAGATTTCATCAATAACACCTCCAAGACATCTGGAGAAAATGAATACACCCAATATATCAGAAGAGCCATAGGCAACATACTTAAAGATGAAAGTTGCAGGCTTGTAAGATATGACCGGATAACATATGATGAAACCAATGAGTATTTCACAGTCAACACAAAGTTCACCATTCGGATAATCATCATACTTGTTGTGCTTCTGCTGATGATGTCACTGCTGAATTATGTCAACCTCAACGTGGCTCTGGCCGGAAAAAGGGCAAAAGAGGCTGCGACAAAGAACCTGCTTGGATTCAGGAGGAGCGCAATATACTTCCAATTCATAAGGGAGGCTTTTATGGTAACCCTTGTCTGCACAGTAATGGGAACATGTATAGCAATATCTGCACTTCCCGGCATCAACACTCTGCTTCAAGGCTACGATGGCCTCGGCAGCAAGTTCAGCATCTCATTTGAGCCGTTGACAATTGCAACCATTCTGGTTATTCTTTTGATGACCTCCGCACTGGCAGGAATCATACCGGCATATTACGTCTCCCAATTCAGTGCATTGGACATTACCAAAGGATCTTTCAGACTAAAGAGAAAGACCATACTTAATAAGGCCTTTATCTGCGGACAGACTCTTTTGGCAACTGCCTTCATCACATTCAGCATCATCATTCAGATTGCATACAACAACATGATCAATATTTAAAGCGGGTGCAACCACGAAGACCTCTTCTACCTGCTCCCAAGCGACAGGCTGGAGCCTGAAAGGAACTGCTTCACCCATTATGATGCCCTACGGAACGAACTGCTCTCCCATCCTGAAATTGAAGCCGTTGAGTATACCAACAAGACAATATTCCGCTGTGAGGTCTACCCTGCCCCATTGGATGAAAATGCAAACCAGACGACTGATGTCTTTAACATATTCTGCACTCCTGAAGCATTTGAGACGTATGGGTTCAATATAAAAGAGAGGTACAGCGATGAGAAATATGGAATTTGGGTTACTGAATCTTTTAAATCTGTTATTGACAGGAGTCCCTACCTGCAACAATCATTCGGATATGATATTTTAGGAATCATCGGAGATTTCCCTATGCACGGCAATCCATCCTTCGTCGGTACCGACAACAAGCCGTCGGGTTTCATTGTAACAGATACTAAAAATGAGATAAACGATTATTACCTTGCCTATATCATCCGCACCAAAGGCGACCATGAAAAGGCCCGTCGGGTCATTGCTGAAGCATATGAAAAGATAAGCGGTTGCATAGTGGCAGATGCCAGACATATAGGCCGCGAATCAATGTATCTGACCGAAATGCTCAAACAGGATTTGCAGAAGATAGAATTCATAAAGAATGCGGTAACAGGTATCTCCGTAATAATTGTTCTTATTGCAGTTCTCGGACTTGTAGGAATAAGCACTTATTATGCAGATGAAAACACTCATCAGACTGCTGTCAGGAAGGTATTT
>CALCUQ010000066.1 GCA_937906795.1 uncultured Bacteroidales bacterium
CATTAGTAACTGCCTCTATATCAACTTCTACTTGAATATTTGAATAGTTAGCAAGCTCCTGTAAAGGCCTTCTTTCGCAAGAAAAGACTACAATCACCAATAAAATAAAAAGTATATGTTTTATCACACCTTTCATCTTGCACCTCCTCTTTTCATTCTAATTGGTAATACTAGATTCACTTGGATTTTGGTAGGACCAAAATAGTGTAGTGTTCCAACTTTTTTTGGATCTTTTATAAGAATCTCCCAATCTTCAGTGGGGATATAATGTCTATATGGGATATTTGCATACCCAACTGATATGGCAAATTCCAAATTAAGATATTTGGATATAGGCATTGCATAACCATAAGTAAGTCCGGCACTAACAAATTCATATTGATAACATCCAAAAGACCTTCCTATCTGCAAATCTCCTTTGCCACCCCAAACATTTACACCCAAGAAATGGCCAACCAAAGCATCCCTGCGTGCTCTTTTTTGTGTAGCCTCTCGGGTTTTAGGCTTAAACCACCAACGAAACTCTCCCCCAAAACTTAATTGTTGAACACAGAATTTATTGCTTGATGTCAACCACCAAGGGAAATGTTGTTCGTATAGAATTGAAAATTTTTCATTGAATGGAACTTCAATGGCAAAATTCAAAACTGTTGCTATATCATACAAAAGATTGGATTTAAGTGCAATTATAGTCTTTGTGCAAACACTATCCAATACCATATTTGGCTTAGGGAATTGTAACTGTGGTGTATAAACATGAATCTGTGTAACAGGATATATAGATACTTGAGACTTAACTTGTGGTAATTCTAAAAGTTTATTGGAAGAGTCTTGCCACTTTCCAATCCAAGTAGCATATCTCAATTGGGGCATATAATTTTCTAAAATATAAATCCATGCTTGTCCATTACTAACCTTTTTAAGACTAGATTTTTTAGAGTTTGAAGAGAGATTAGAATTAAGTATATGCAAAACTTTCTCCCTATCATTTAATGTATAGTTCTGATCAACCAACACACGTAAACCCTCCCAGTTTTCCACAGTGGAATTCACAAATATTATTGAATCTGCCAAAGATTTATCTGAGAAAAGGGATTTTAAAAAATTCTTTGCAGTAATACCACGCTCCCTGGAAAGTCTGGCATTGTTCCAATATGGTCCTTCTGGAGAAGAATAAGAGTAAATTATAATACTGTCCCCCGCTTCTGGCACATGCTTGATAAACCACTCCATTTGCTTGAGTTGTTCAGCATTGTCCTTATATGACTTATCTATAGTTACAACATCTTTGGGAAAACTTATTTTAAATTCATATACTTTATAAGAACTGCTTATCTCTTTCTGATTTGTGTAAGAAACATCTTGCTTACTATGTAAAACCGCTTCTTGAGCACACAAAGGAGAACTTAATGATAGTGGGAGCATCAAGAAAAACAGAAATATTAGCTTAAGCAGATTATCTCTCATTTTAGTTGTATTCTAAAAAAAATCAATTATTTAAATGTCCTTTTTTTTATCATTTACCTTATTATAGGGCATCAAAATGAGATATTCTTAAAATTTAGATACTTATAACTAAAAAGTACATTTTTTTTGATACCCTATCTATCTCAACAAAATCAGACAATTGTCAAAATTAGTAATTAATTTCAATAAAATATCAATTTTTACAATTATTTTTCTGATTTTGTAAATTTATAATTACACACTCTATTGTTATTTTTCTGATTTTTTGTTGCCAGAATAAACCTACCTTTAATAATTATAGCATTTCTACTGAATAATCTTCCTTTTTAAGTCTGAAAATCAACTGCTCCACTTTTAAAGATTGAGTAATCCATATATTACGTGGAGTTAATGAAAGTGGAGAGGGTAAACAGGCTGCAAGTTCTGCAGAATCGTGTAGTGTCATAGTTGCCGCTGTGCAGTTAAAATAGACTTGTGCAGCAGTTTCTACGCCATATAATCCTTTTCCAACTTCTATAATATTAAGATAGACTTCCAGTATTCTCTCCTTCCCCCAAAGTAGTTCCAACAGGGATGCCCAATACAATTCCAATATCTTTCTCAGAAAGGTATCTGTTGAAAATGTGAAACAATTCTTGGCTACTTGCTGGGTAATTGTACTGCATCCTCTCAACTCCCCATTTTTACACTTATACTCATTGTACATATATTCCAATTCTACAAGATCAACTCCCCTATGTTGCAAAAATCTGTCATCTTCACTCATCACTATTGTCTTTACAACGTTTGGAGACATATCTTTAAGAGGTGTCCATTTTTGTTTTGTATGCACACCTTCTCCCATAAACTGAATCTCTCTTTTTAGCATAAGTGGAGTAAATTCTACTGGTCCGCTTTTTAGGGAGCAGACCAATAGAACACTAAAAACAACAAAAGTTATCGGGAAGAAAATAAGTATGTTAAGGAATATTTTTTTCATATTATTGCATTATTTCCCCTTTTGCATTTAGAATAACCTCTGAATAATCATCCAAAAGCTGGGCTCTAAAAATATTTTCTGTAACTGCAGTAATATCTGTATATAGGGGCTCTGTAACCCTTTTGCAGTTTTTATCCATAAGACCCATTCTCCCTCCTACTCTATAATAATACATTCCTGTATCTATGGTTTTTGAAATTCTGCGAGCCTCACCCTCTTTATTTGAATAATACTCTTCTCTTTCGTAGGTCAATTTATAAATGGCATCTACCACATATGAGTTAATCACAGCTCCATTATATTTAACCTGGGCACGCATTCCTGCTTTTTTTACAATTGCATATTCCTTAAATATTGACACATTATCATATATAGGATCAATTACCCAATCTCCTTTTGTATTAATTACACCACATTTTCCGGTTGAATCAGCCACTACACAATGACCATCTTTAAAAACAAAATCAGACAATGGATTACCATAATATGGATATTTAAAGTCTATTACAACGTTACCCTTTGAGTCCAAAAATCCTATATATCCATTTCTTTGAACACCAGCCAACCCATCTGAAAAATTCCATGCTCTCCTGTACTTTGGCTCAATAACAATTTTTCCGGTATTTACGTTAAAATACCCCCTCTTTTCCTCTGCACAAAAAACAGCCAAAGTATCATTGCCAGAAGAGGATGTCCAGTCTACTTTTATATCCTCCACTGTTGTCTCTCCAGTAATAATATTTTTGATTGAAATTTTCCCATCATCTTTCTTTACCACAGAAAGATTTTCATTACGGACATACTCTTCATAATCAAAACCGGTCTGTTTTTTAGTTTCATTTTTAGAGCATCCACCCAAGAAAGGGATAACCGACACAATTAGAATAAAAGCAGAAGCAGCCAATGGCAACACAAGTTTAAGATTTGTTTTCATATAATTATTGTTTAAAATTTCTACCACAAAATTCCTTTAAACAGAACTGAAAATCAAGCATTTTAATCTCTTATGTACCAAATGGCAAACTAATGTACAAGTTTATAAACGTTTATTAAATTCATACATTATATATTCATTTGATACAATTTTTATAAGATTTAATCTTCCCGATAAATAATTGAGTAACTTTGTAGGAGACTTAAACTATGAATAGGCACATCATCATATCAAAAGGGACAGAACTGCTGAGAATTCCATCAGAGAGCCTGATGTATGTCTCTTCTGATGGAAACTACTCCAACATAATAACTGAGGATGGGAGGACAAGACTGGTAACATTACAGCTTGGACAGATAGAAGATATTCTACAAGAGCAGCTCTCAGATGCAGAGAGTACATTCCTACGTCTTGGAAGGAGTCTTATTATAAACACAAACTACATATATTTTATAGATACATCAAAACAAGAGTTGATCTTATCAAACTGCAAAGGAAGCTACCATGTACTCTCAGCATCAAGAGAGGTACTTGTAAAACTTAAAGCATATGTAGAAACAACCATAACAAAATATGATGAACAATAGATACGACATACAGGATGATGAACTTAGAGTTATAGGCAAATCTGCACTCACCTCTGCCAATGAGGACAAAAAGCCTGGCAAGGGTTACCTGTGGATTATACTGCTTGTGATTATAATTGCCATTACAGGTATTATACTGGCAATCACAGGAAAGAAAGAACCTGTTGAAAAGGAGCCTGGATTGTTTGAAGATGTAGCTCTTGCAGATACCGCTTATGTGGCTATTGAAAAAAAGGAAAAGTTTGGGATGGAGGCAGATTCTCTTACCAGAGGATTTACTGAAAAGATAGACACCATCATAAATGACATTCCATTGAGCATATACATTCCACACAATGCCACTGCCCAGTTGTGTTTAAGGACTCCTGATATAAATGATACTGATATAATCTTTTGTGCTCAGGCAGCTGATATAAGAAAAGACAACAAGAAAATTGTTGGAGCGTTTGTTTTAAATGGAGAACCTCTTGCCTGGGGACTTTCAAAAAAGGGATACTGTGCTATAATAGAAGATAAAATAACAATAGGAGTTGCTGACAACTCGCCACTTTTTGAGCAGGCAACAGAAAAAGGCGGGTATTTCTTCAGGCAATATCCACTTGTTAACAATGGCAAATTGGTAGAGAATGATATATATTCTGATGGAACACTTGAATTATATCCAGAAATGGTTT
>CALCUQ010000067.1 GCA_937906795.1 uncultured Bacteroidales bacterium
GATATATCCCAAATCTTTCGCAAAGTCTAACAATACAAGAACCTCATTAACAGATCCACCATCCTGATCTACAAAATCAACCTCAACTTTTGGTTTAAAATGAGCAAAAGCATCATTTATATTTTGGATATCCTCTACAAATTCAGGATTTCCTGGCTCTGCATCTGATGTATACTGATCTATCATCAGTGTTTTATTATTGTCAATCGGGGAAACTTTAGCACTTGATTCCTCATCTGGTGCGATTGAGATAAAATTCTCTTTCATTGCCATAGCTGTAAATTTTAAATGTTAGTATATTTTAATATCAATTTATCTGTTTGTAGTTTTAAACTCTATATTTCCTTGCTCATTCACCATAACCTCAACAGTATCTCCTTGTCTTACCTTTCCGCCAATTATGAGTTTTGACAGTGGATTACGCAACTCTTTTCTTATGATTCCAATAACCGGACGTGCTCCATACTGAGGATTATATCCTTTCATTGCAATCGTACGTTTTACATCATCATCCATAACCAGTGTTATTCCCTGTTCCTGCAGCAACTTCAACAAACCTTTCAGATGAATGTCAAATATTCTTGTTACAGTTTGTTCAGTAATTGGAGAGAATGGTACAATCTCTGTTAATCTGCCCAAAAACTCCGGTCTGAAATGATTCTGCATAATATCCATAAGATCATTGTTCTTAGGAATATTGCCACCATTAAATGAATCAACAATAAACTGGCTTCCAATATTTGATGTAAACAGAATAAGTGCATTTGAAAAATCCCCCACTCTACCAAGTCTGTCATGCAACTTACCCTCATCTAAAATTTGGAGGAACAAGTCAAATACAGATTTATGCGCCTTCTCAATCTCATCAAACAACACTACTGAATATGGTTTCTGCCTTATCTTGTTCACAAGCAATCCACCCTCTTCATATCCAACATATCCTGGAGGCGCTCCATACAACAATGCAACTGAATGTTCCTCCTTAAATTCGGACATATCAAATCTTATAAGCGATGATTCATCTTCAAACAAAAATGCTGCCAAAGCTTTGGACAACTCTGTCTTACCTGTTCCAGTTGGTCCCAAGAAGAAGAATGAACCCATAGGTTGCCCTTTCTTATTCAAACCGGAACGGGACTCAAACACTGCATCCAACACAATCTTAACTGCATGATCCTGCCCAACTACCCTTTTCTTTAAAGTCCCTTCTGCATTTTCAAGACGGTCACGTTCCTTTGACTGAACCTTACCAAGAGGAACTCCTGTCTGTTTTGCAACAACCGCATACAAGTTTGCACTGTCGAGACTGTCACTCTTGTCTTTTGCCAAACCTGACAATTGCTCAATAAGGCCCTTCAAATAATCTATTCTCTGCTGTTTATCTGTAATTTTACTAAAATCTGTATCGGTATCAACCTGAGCAAGCAAAATACAACTTATCTTATTCATCAACTCATAATGAAGCCAATCAAGCTCCTTCATTATATCTTCCCCTGCATTTGAACGGTCAACAAGAGCATCCAATTTCTTTGAAATCGACTCAAGATCACTCTCACTCATAGCATTCTTGGTTTTTACCAACGCCATAGTACGATCAATCAGATCAAATGCAGAATCTGGCAAAGCTTTCTCTGTAAGATATCTTTTAGCCAATCTGATGGCATCTTCCATTACATTATCATCTACCGACAAACCATGGAACTGCTCATATGATTTCAAAGCACCTTTCAGAATTCTCAAACACAAATCTGCATTAGGCTCATCAATGCTCAATTTTTCAAGTTTATTTGCAAACTCCTTATCTGTTTCAATATTCTTTGTATATCCATCAATTGATGCCGAACACAGCAACAAGATATTCCCCTTCCCGGTTTCTTGTTTTAGAATAGAGGATGCACCATACAAAGTACCTTGTTTGTCAAACAATTTATCAATGGACTCAATAACAAGAATGGAATTCTTCTGCTCTTTAATCTCCCCAATCACCTTCTTAAATCTGTCCTCTACCTCTCCCTTATATGAAGCATCTGAACCCAAAGCAGCCAAATCAAGTTCATAAACAACCGCATTTTCCAAAAATCCCGGAACTCTACCTTGCGCCAATCCTATAACAAAACCATTTATAAGAGATGTCTTTCCAACACCAGACTCACCTGTTATAAGCAAGTTGGATTTTGTTTTTCTTCCCAATATCTCATATATCGTAGAAATTTCATTCTCAAAACCTACCACTTCACCCAATTTACCTTCACGGGCCAATTGTGTCTTATTTATACAATATTTCTGTAGATTTCCCTTTGAACTTGCTCCGTAACTGACCTTTTTGTCTGAACTGCCAGCATCTGCATTTGCAGGAACCGCCGACCCCATCTTATTGCAAATCTCTGATGCTCCTAACGGTAAAGTTTTCAATTGGTCAAAAGAAAAACCAACACCGGGAGTAACCAAAGCCGCCAGAACGCATACCGGCTCATTTTCCTCCAAACCAAATTTAGCTTGATAATTCTCCGCCTCTTCAAACACTTCAATTGCCTGGTCCGACAAATTCAAATCTCTCATAGGCCTTGTAGCTCTTGGAGAAAGCTGCATTTGCACATCTGCCCACTCCTGCAAGTAATAATAATCCTTATCCAAATCAGTCTCAATAAAGTCTATAAGCGCAACATCTTTATGTAAGACAGCTTTAAACAGATGAGCCGGATATATTGCATCGCTACAAAATTCAACAGCGTAAGAATTAGCTATGGATTTTATCAATTCAATCATAATCAAAGTCTTATTTATATCAAATACTTAATGACCAAAATTTGTGTAAATTTAATAAATATTATAAACAATTCCTACAAGATTAATTCCTATCACCCTATAAATTTACAATACTTAACAAAAACTTATTTTTTTTTAGAAACAATCCACATTGTCCAATATACAATTCATCATCAAGATCTTAAAATAAAAGGAAGCAGAAATACCTATGGTTATAATTTGAATATACGGGGAAAAAAGGTAATTTTGCGCCCTCAAAAAACGGTTCTATGAATACTATATGGATAGTTATGCCTATTCTCATTGTCCTTATGTTCCTGCTGGGCATTGATTTGAATAAAAAGGCATTCACAGATGTTGTACAAAACCCAAAAGCAGTATTGCTTGGTTTATCTGGGCAAATAATCTTATTGCCTCTGTTGGCTTTTGCTATAGCCTGGACACTTAAACTACCCCCTGTATATTTTATGGGACTTGTGCTTGTAGCCTGTTGCCCGGGAGGCAGTTCATCAAATGTATTTTCCATGCTTGCAAAAGGTGATGTGGCACTATCTGTTACCCTCACTGCGTTGAGCAGTATAATAACATTGTTCACCCTCCCTTTTATAATGGAATTTGTATCCAATACAGTTTCAGGCATATCTGGGATTGAAATAGAATTACCTGTTGGAAAATTATTGGTACAGAACCTTTTACTTATTTTCGTTCCAATGTTTATAGGGAGTGTGTTCCGATATTATTTTTCATCTGCAGCATTAAAAGTAAAAATGGTACTCGGCAAGACAGCATTTCCTGCTTTAATGATACTGGCATTAGTATTTTTTCTACAATATAAAACTGAAATTGCAGCACATTTTACCGTTCTGGGTCTATCAGCTGCATTGCTTATATTTGCAGCTATGCTTTGCAGTTCGTTGCTCTCACGTACAGGAAACCTCAGCAGCCCCATCAGACGGACAATAGTTATAGAAGTGGGGATGCAGAATGCGGCTCAGGCAATAGCTATCGCATCATCTCCATTTATCTTTAACAGTGGAGAGATGGCTCTACCGGCCATTATGTATGCGTTGCTGATGAATGTGATACTACTCACTTATGTATATTATTGTACCAGAAGAAAATCTATATAATTATGGCAAAGAAAGAGGGAGTCAGAAATCTTTTTGACAATATTGCTCCCAGCTATGACAAACTTAATCATATTCTATCACTAAACATTGACAAACACTGGAGGAATAAGGCTGTACGCGAACTTATTGACCAGTCAAAACCTCTTAATATACTTGATGTTGCTTGTGGAACTGGAGATTTTACAATTGAGATAGCCCAGAAAGCATCAACCGCAAGTAAAGTAACAGGAGTGGATATTTCAGAAGGAATGATGAAAGTTGGCAGAGAAAAAATCCGCAAGGCCGGTGTATGTGCCCAAATGCATGTTGCCGATTGCGAGTCCCTTCCTTACGATGACAACACTTTTGACCGTATATCGGTAGGGTTTGGTGTCAGAAATTTTGAGCACTTGGAACTTGGCCTTAAAGAGATGTACAGAGTTCTGCTTCCAGGAGGAAAACTTGTTATTCTTGAGCTATCTGTACCAACAAATGCATTTGTCCGTTGGTGCTACAAACTCTACTTCCTAAAAATATTGCCGGCAATAGGTGGTCTTGTTTCCGGGAATCGCGGGGCATACGAATACCTTCCCAACTCTGTACTCAATTTCCCTGCACCGGATAAATTCATCCCCATAATGAAGTCGGCAGGATTTGATGTAGTGGAACACACCTCTCTAACATTGGGTATATGTAGAATGTATGTAGGTAAAAAGGGAAAACTATGATCAAAAGTTGGATTGAGGCAATGAGGCTCAGAACTCTCCCTGTAAGTATAGCAGGGGTGATTGCCGGAACAGGATGTGCGATTATTGCTGGATCTTTCAAAACAATTCCAGCTTTGCTTTGTCTTGTATTTGCCATTCTTGCACAGATAGCATCAAATTTTGGAAATGAGTACTACGATTTCAAAAATGGCATTGACAAAAAAGGGCGTGATGGATTTCGCCGTGGCGTTACAGAGGGAGAAATTTCCCCAAAGGCCATGAAAAAGGCAACTTTTACAACTTTAACCTTAGCGGCAATTGTAGGGTGTGCAATGCTTATATACGGCCCTTGGTGGCTTGTAGTTGTAGGTATTCTAATTATTCTGTTTGCATTGGCCTACAGTACGGGGCCTTACCCATTATCGCATCACGGACTGGGTGATATAGCTGTCATTATCTTTTTTGGTATAGTTCCCGTAACATTTACCTGTTATCTTCAAACAGGTACATGGGAGTGTATAAATATATCTTTACCAACATCTGTTGCCATTGGTTTACTTGCAGCCAATGTGCTTATAGTAAACAATTACAGAGATATGGAAGATGATGCATCCGTAGGCAAACACACTACAGTTGTCATTTTTGGCCGTAAATTCATGAGTCTGGTCTACTTGATGTCAGGCGTGGCAGCTATGGCAGTTTTGATTCCCCTATGGTCAATACTTCCTCTATGGTTGTTGCTCATCCCTTTCACTTACCTGCTACTGCATTTGACAACCTGGAGAGCACTCTGCAAAGCACAGGGCAGTCAACTGAATCCGCTATTGGGAAGAACTGCTATTAACCTTCTGGTATTTGCTCTTATGTTTTTGGCTGCCTGCATAGGAACATAATATTCAGCAAGAGCTATAATCTTTCTATCCCTTTAAATGGAGAAAAAGTATGAGTCCCCTCCCCTAAGGCATACTCTTGCTTGTGCATAGCATAGACATTTGCTGCTATATGCCCCATTGTCATTCTCATATTTATTTCACTCGCAGGTACAAATCCATCTCTACAGCACATTTGGTCCACTCCAATATACCCAATATATTTTCCATAAAGCTTTTGCTGTAAAAAATCATAGATACAACGCTGTACATATTCCAGGACATCTGTTGGAACGTAGAATGACAATTGCTCCTTTATATACTCATCACCAGATAAGACATTAGCCACATAAGCACCTTTACACGTATAAAAAAGTGAGTATCCCTTAAATGTAACACTCTGTTTATCACATTTGAACAGCATTGCACACTCCTTTAGAACCTCCTTCTTTTGCTCAACAACAACCGCCCTTTGTTTATAAAGGATATTGTTTATCCATCCCAAATCATTTACACTCAAAGCCCCATTTATATATCTTATTCCCTTTCCACTCCCCGACAATGGAGCCTTCAATACAGCTGCCCCTTTATGAAGCACAAAATCTTCTATCTCATTTGTATTATGAGCTACCACTCTGTAAGAAGATGGGACTATACAAGAAAAATCAATTGAACTTTGGTGTGCAGCAGATTTTATTCTGTCCAATATAAAATTGTGCAGTTCAATGGAAAACTCTCTCCTTGAATGCTCCACTATAAAATCCAGTTGCTGGTTTGAGGGTAAATTTGACATTGCCACCCCCTCTTTAACCAATTTATTGCGCAAACAATAATTCCACCCCCAGGGAGTAATACACTCTCCACTTACAGGTTCCATATACCTTTCAATCCATTTGCTTTCCCTGGCAAACTTCAAAGAAGAAACCGCAGGCACAAAATTAGGGTCTCCATTTGCCAGACACAAATCATGTTGGGGGTTAAAAATCACCATAATCCTGTTTACTCCAATTATTTACATTTTACATCAAAAATACTAAATTTGCATTATCATTTAGCTAAAAACAAGTATGAAAAACATCTCCTCAGCTGCATTTTCTGACACAAAACCCCATTATAACATTCTGGATGGACTAAGGGGCGTTGCCGCTCTCATTGTAATATGGTATCACATATACGAATGTTTTCCTCCTCAATTACATATTTTTGGACACGGCTACCTGGCAGTTGATTTCTTTTTTATGCTGTCTGGATTTGTTATTGGATATGCATACGACAACCGTTGGCAAACAGGCAAACTCAATCTTAAAGAGTTTTTTAAAAGAAGAATAATAAGATTGCATCCAATGGTCATACTTGGAGTTGTGATTGGAGCATTGGCTTTTCTTGTACAAGGAGGTGTACAATGGGATGGAACAAAAGTCACAACTTCTGCTCTTATGATTGGAATGCTTATAGCAATGTTTATGATTCCTGCTACTCCAGGCTCATTCCCAGAAGTAAGAGGCAACGGAGAAATGTTCCCGCTTAATGGGCCAACATGGTCATTATTTTTTGAATATATTGCAAATATCTGTTATGCCCTGTTCCTGCGGAAATTATCAACAAGAAACCTTGCAATCTTTACAGGTGCAAGTGTTATAGCTTTGGCATCTTTTGCAATAATAAATCCTACCGGATATGGCACATTGGGTGTGGGATGGACTATGGGCGATTATAATTTTATTGGAGGGCTATTAAGAGTCACTTGTCCTTTTAGCATAGGACTTTTGCTCTCAAGAGTGTTTATTCCCTCTAAAATCAGAGGTGCATTCTGGTTGTGCAGCATATTTTTAGCTGCCGTACTTTACATTCCTTTTATAGGGAGTTATGATAATCCTCTTTATAACTGCATATGGGAAGTATGCTGCATAGTACTGGTATTCCCTCTAATTGTGTATATTGGTGCGTCGGGGAGTACAACTGACAAATTCTCTACAGGAATATGTAAATTCCTTGGAGATATTTCCTACCCGCTTTATATAGTCCACTACCCATCAATGTACCTGTTCTACGCATACATAGGCTTCCCTAATACATTCCGCACTCCATCCCAGACATGGGCAATACATATTGCGTTGTTTGTAGGGAATATAATACTGGCCTATGCAGCTTTGAAACTGTAAGAAGATACCTCTCAAAGAAGTTTAAGGAATAACACAAAGGTCACCCACTGTGGCCCCCACTACATCAATCAGATCTGCTGGTGCAATTTTAAGCTGCAAGCCTCTTACACCAGCACTGATGTAGATATAATCAAAATCTGTGCAGGTTGAGTGAATCCAGGTTGGGAAAGGCTTTTTCATTCCTATAGGGCAGCACCCCCCTCTAATGTACCCTGTAAGTGGAAGAAGTTCTTTCATAAGAATCATTTCCACTTTTTTATTCCCCGACAATTTGGCTGCCTTTTTCAAATCAACCTCCTTGTCGCCGGGAATTACACATACAAGCAGTCCTGTTTTATCCCCTCTAAGGACCAATGTCTTGAAAACTTGCGCTATATCCTCATTAAGCTGGCTGGCAATATGCACAGCTGCAAGATTGTTTTCATCCACAACATAAGGAACAAGTGTATATTCCACTTTTTTTACATCAAGGATTCTTGCAACATTGGTCTTAGGGATTTTCATAATAAATTAACGTATCAAAAGGTTTTTACCCCATATCTCTTTATCATAGTCCTTTACAGAACGGCGTATAACCTCGTAAGCCTCTTCCCTACCATATAAACCTTCAAAAAACATTCTCTGCTTACCTACACCAGGGATATCTTTATAAGTGGTAAAATAGTGGATCAATCTGTTTGTAATTGCCTCAGGAAGGTCTGAAATATCCTTATACTGATTATAGATTGCATCATTTCTAAGCACTGCAATAATTTTATCATCGGCCTCATTATGATCCAATAGTCTAATGCCGCCAATTGGAATTGCCCTAACCACTATATCTCCATGTGTAACATCCTTTTCTGTAAGAACGCAAATATCCAAAGGATCACCATCGCCTTTAATATCATCTCTGCCAAGAACCTCCATTGTACGGGCTGCCATATTTTCAGAACACAATGTGCGGGGAAGGAAGCCATATAACGCAGGAACAATATTTGAAAACTTT